>NZ_JADBUB010000103.1:0-44790 GCF_020245865.1 Microcystis sp. M169S2 | reverse complement strand
GTAATTTGCATAACTCCCTCCTGTACGGGTTGACTAAATGTGCTAATCTCTTCTTGGAATTGTCTCTCTTCCACTGGATTAAGATTAAGATATGTATCAATAAATCCAGAAATTAATTGCATTTTCGCTGGATTTAAGCTTAAAGTGATTAACAAGCGCAGACATTCCGCCTTCACCTTGGCTCGCTCTTTCTCGGCAATGTTCATCTTAGCCATCAAAGCTGAAGCAACTGGATTCTGTTGATTGAGAAAATCTCGCCAATTTAATCGATTTAACTGCACTACTTGATAGTTAAATTCTAATACCTTAAAATCAGGAAAATCGACTACATATTGACTAATCGCTTCTCTTTTTGGCTTTGAATAAGAAAAAATTACAATCGGATAAATCGGTAAGACAAATTTCTCATGAAAGCGAGCAAAATAAGTAAACATTCGCCGATTAAACCACTTGCGGGAACTTTCCTGCGCCTCTACATGAATCAGAAAAAAAGATTCTTTTCCTCGAAACTTAACTTGTACGACTAAATCGCTTTCATACCTTTCTCCTTCGGTGACATCGGTGAATACTTCTTTGTCTAAAAAAGTAATCGAGTCCCTATCTAAATAATCTATCAATTGAGGGAAAAACAACTCGATAAATTCGACAAAAAAGGTGGAGATTAACTCCTTAAATAATCGATCATGGTCAATATTATTAGTCATGTAATATCATCTTAACTAATCTGAGCGATGAATGACTACTCTTATCTATTGTATTCTGAAAAGTCGGTTTTGGCAACGGATTGTTATGACCTCACCCCCTTAACCTACGAGGAGAGGGGGATGCTTCCCGCAAAAAAAACTACAGAAAACGGGTTTCTTGAAGAAACCCGTTTTCTCGAGAAAAAAAACTGGAGCGAGCGCTTTTCGCCACCCCAGTGCTGTCACGGAATTCAATTCTGTATCTAAATTAACACATTATTGGCAGCAAGCATGATTAAGGAAATTGGAAATTTTTCCCAAAGGGGTTTCCAAAGGCTGTAACCTTTACTGACAGGGGATTTCCGGCCTGATAAGGCCAAAGTTTTTGGAGTCTATCCTCGAAAATTAAACTTCGGCACTGAGATGTTCCCCCAGATGAACGGTTTTCACCCATTTTAAACGTTTAGGACGCAAAGCCATCCGGAGGCTGACACTGGGAATAATAATAAACCAGTGCATCATATAAATCATGCCGCGAATGGTTTGAGCAAGGATGTCTAAACCGAGAACAAAAGTGAATTTTTTACCCGTATTGACTCGGATTAATCCTGTCACCATCCCCCAGAGAGAAAGGGAAAGAGCCAAACCAGTTAAAGGCGTTAAAATCGGAGCTTGGTGCTGGGTAATTGTGATTAAAAGATCGGGAATAGCGGCTGCAGGTAAGATATATTGAACAATCAAAAAAGCAATTAAATCAAACTTTTTCGGCCAAGGCATGGGAGACTTTAAAATTGCTTTCCAATAGTCGAGATAACGCTGAAAACCACCTTCGGCCCAACGATTGCGCTGATGCCATAAAGCGATCGCGGTTTTCACCCCTTCTTCCGCTACTGCGGGAAAATTTAAGACATTAATTTTCCAATTATCGATATGGAGACGAATAGTTAAATCAAGATCGTCGGTGATCGTTTGTTCATTCCAACCCCCGCAACGATTTAAGGCACTACGTCGGACAAATTGACCATTTCCGCGCAATTCTCCGATCCCTCCCACTGCGATCCGTTGCTGTTGGAAACAACTATCAAAGATCATTTCTACCGCTTGTCCTTTTGTCCAGAAGTTTTCGTCGGCATTGGCGATCGCTTTTCGCACCTGTACCGCACCCACTTCTCGATCGTCGAACATTGGGACCACATGACGGAGTAAATCGGAGGATAATCCCGCATCGGCATCGAATACGCCAATAATTTCCCCGTTAGTCAGGGATAAAACCTGATTCAAGGCGCCGGATTTGCCACCTCCGGCATTAGCAGGACGATGGAGAATTTTTAATTGGGGATATTCTAAAGCAAGGCGATCGAGAATCGCACCCGTGTTGTCGGTGCTATAGTCATCGACGATCCAAACTTCTAACTTATCTTGGGGATAGTCTAGATGACAGAGATAATTAACCAGTTTCGTGATTACGGTTTCTTCATTTTTGGCCGCTACTAAGAGAGAAACCCTGGGGACAGAGGCTAAATCCTGATCCAGTAAGGGAATTGGCGGCGTTTCCGGTTTGGTGAACAGCAGCCGCAAAGCTTGCCCCGATAGTACCATAGTTAGGGCGATAATCGCCCAATAACCCCAACTCAGCCAATGAAGTCCGATAATTATTGTCCAGATCGCCATGAGGCTAAAAGCCGCTTTCTGTCTGCGTCCCGATCGGCCTTGAAAAATTTCGCTCCTAAATTCGTCCTCCTCATCTTCGGGATCGGACCAGTCAGATAGGAGGGAACCAATCGGGTCTAATTCTTCGTTATCATCCTCTCGCGACCAATAATTTTCTGCCATAATCGACTCAGGTTAAGTAACTGTTCAAATAGAAGCTTGTTTCTTGCTTTATCTTACCGAAAATTGTTAAAATTTTTAACAGAATCTTAAGTTTTTTCGGTAAAGAAACCCCAGTTTTTCAGGCTATTGGTTCCTTTTACCCGATAAATGCGCTTTTTCGGCTAAGATTGCTTTGTTTACATTCGTTGAGAAAATTTAACATTTATCCCCTATGTCAAACCTGCTCCTCTGTGTCGGACTGATTTGTGGCTCAATTATTTGGGTGGAGATCGTGCGTGATAGCTATCATGCCCTAGCTCACCATTGGCAGCCCCTTTATCGTCTGCACGTCTGGCATCATCGGGTTTTTCGTCCCGATCTGTCGGTAATGAGCGAGGAAATTTATCGTCGGGCGCACTGGTACAATGATGTACCGGAGGCCTTGGTTATGTTGGCTGCCAGTGTTTTACCGGTACTACTGGCCTACTCTTGGGGTTTCGATCGCCCTTGGTTGGGTTGGTTAGGTTCCCTTTATACTTTGGCTTTTCTCAGTACGGCGATCGGTCGAGGTTTAGGTATCGCTAATCTGGAGGAATTAACCGATTTAACCCATCGTCCAGGGCAATTTGAGAGTTTACCGGCTCAATGGCGCGTTAATCGTACCTACCACTGGCGACACCATTTTGATAACCAAAAGGCTTATTATTGTGGAACTTTCACCTTTATGGATAAATTGATGGGGACGGCACTTTCTCTCAAGGGTAAAACGATCGCCATTACCGGAGCAAATGGAACTTTAGGGCGATCGCTGTTGAAGTACCTACAATTGAAGGGAGCCAAGGTGATCGCGCTCACTTCCGGGGAGAATGCGATCGCTATTGAAATTAACGGCGAATCAGTACCTGTAAAAACCGTAAAATGGCAAATAGGTGAAGAAACGCAACTTGAGGACCTATTTAAGTCTGTAGATATACTAATTTTAAATCATGGCGTTAATGTCCACGGCCAAAGAACCCCAGAAGCGATCGAATTAGCCTACCAAGTGAACACTTTTTCCGTCTGGCGTTTAATGGAATTATTCTTCAAAACTGTCCGCACTAACGAGCAAATTGCCCGCAAGGAAGTCTGGGTGAATACCTCGGAAGCAGAGGTTAATCCTGCCTTTAGTCCCCTCTACGAACTCAGTAAACGAGCGATCGGTGATATGATTACCCTGCGTCGTTTAGATGCTCCCTGTGTGGTAAGAAAGCTAATTCTTGGCCCTTTTAAGAGTAATTTAAATCCTGTGGGTATTATGTCCGCCGATTGGGTGGCTAAACAGATTATCAAGGCGGTACAGAGGGATAGCCGCAATATTATTATTACTATTAATCCCTTGACTTTTATCACCTTCCCAATTAAAGAATTCTCTGTTTCTACCTACTTAAAACTATTTACTCGTTCCCCAAAAAATCGGGAAAATCCCTAACTATTTAGGGTTTGCAGCAAAAAGTTTGTTGGTGGGGACAGGGTGTGGGGTGTGGGGTGTGGGGTGTAGGGTTTTACCCATTTTCAGGGGGTTAATTACCTAATTTTCAGGGAAAAAGTCCAGGGATTTTCCCCCCGATCACTCCCATATCTGGTACTTTTTGATTGACAAAAGGTCTAAAAGTGTTACCCAACAAGGTTTTCAGATTTATTCAGCAAACCCTAACTATTTATCCTTAATCGGGGATCAAGACTATTTTTCCTCGCACCCTTTCCGATTCACTATAATTATGAGCTGCTGCCACCTGGGAAAAAGTATAGGTGCGATCGATTCTAACAGTTAATTTACCCGATTCGATCGCTTCTTTGAGAAATTGCCAGTCAGACGCTTGTGCTTGAGCAAAAAATATCAGTTTCCCTTTTTGGGGCAACCAAGCACCGAGATAATTTAGGAAGATAATTCCGGGATTTGGGAGGGTGGTTATATAGGTGCCTTGGGGTTTTAAAAGTTGACGACAGTGCCAAAAAGAAGACTTGCCCACAGCATCGAATATTATATCATATTTCTGCTCATTTTTTCTCCAATCTTCTTGGGTATAATCTATAACTTTATCTGCTCCTAAAGAGGTGACATAATCGATATTTTTACTACTACAAACTCCATCTACTTGCGCGGAGAAAATTTTCCCTATCTGCACAGCAAAGCTACCCACTCCTCCCGATGCACCATTAACTAAAATCCGATTCCCCGCTTGAATATTGCCAAAATCGCGCAAGACTTGCAAAGCGGTAGAAGCTGCTAAAGGAGTGGCGGCAGCTTCAATAAAACTCTGATTATGCGGTTTTTTAACTAATAGGGAAGCGGGAATAATTGCATATTCAGCATAGGTTCTACCGGGTAATTGATTGAGAAAACCAAAAACCTCATCTCCGATCTGGAATTGTTCCACCTGACTGCCTTTTTCAACGATAATTCCTCCATAATCAAAACCTAATTGCAGGGGAAATTTATTACCTGTGGCTATTTTGAGCATCCCCCGACGAATCTTCCAATCAATCGGATTAATTCCCGCTGCCATAATCTTAATTAAGACTTCTTTCCCTTGGGGAATTGGCTTTTCTATGTCTGTGTATTCGAGAACATTACTATCGCCATAGCGATTAATGATAATAGCTTTCATAATTAAGAAAAAAGTTGATAAAATAGTAGAGGAGCAAAAGTAATGACCAAGAGAACCAAAATCCAAACTCGTCCCGCTAAAAGATTATAATCTTGCCCTAATCTTGACCAAGAGTGACCGGCGATAAAATGACCAAACAGAAACTCAAAACCCACTGTTAATAGTAACCAAATTAAACCGATAGTAATTGCTTGACTGGAGGATTCTAGATGCCAAAAATAGACAAGATTGCCAATATAAAGACTAAAAAAAATGATTCCTATCAGGGTAGAAATTTGATGAGCGCGTAGTTCATCGAGATATTTTCCGTAGGTGCTTTCCCTGAGAATACCGTTACTAATTCCGATTACGATCATCGGGAGCCATGCAACAATGTAGCGACTAATCATAAGTTGTTGGTTTAGAACTCGCTCTAATTAGATTATATACTTCAGCTGCCCTTGGCAAATCTCTCAAGGCAAGAGAAAAAGAGAAAAATCTCACTTATCCGACTAATTAGCCATTTTTCGACTCTCTTATTCTTTGTGTGATCTCGCGTAGCGAGCGCGTTGCGACCAGTTTAACTTACTATAGAAGCGATCAATCTTTGTGTCCTCTGTGTCTGGAGTGGTTCTTTCAACTCGCTCGCCAGCAGGACTGTATCTTAGAATACATTTTACTCACTAAACCTAAGAGAGCCATTTTTCTAGTTATTATCGCCTCGATCTACCCGAGGGACAATTCTTGATTTTTACCATAGGTATATAAAAAGGGAAAAAAAGGCGTGTAAAAGAACTAACATCTATAAATATAATCTATTTGTAAGAGGTTCACACGCCCGGACAGCTTTAAACATCCGCTTTCAATCTATCATCCCCCATTAGCGCCAATATAGATGTAATCTTGATCCTGTTCTGACTATGATATGTATCAACAAATGCTGATGGGTTACCACAGAACAGGGGGTGACAGTAGGGTAAATTGTTAATTTTTTTGCTAATTCAGCTACATTATCCTAAAAATGTCACACTAGAGGTAGGGGATCGTCAGCGATCAATCATCAGCTTTCAGCAATTTTTGACTATTTCCCCGGGGTATTGCTGGCAGCCGATGGGAAAAAAGATTAACTTCAACCCTGACGTTATCTGCTATCGAGGAGGCTAATTCTATGGATAATACGGAAACAATCTCAGTCGATCGGGATACCAACAAACTCTATAATAAAATTCTCGTGGCTGTGGATTATCAAGATCCCACTCCAGAGGTGTTGAATACGGCTATTCTCTTAGCGAAAACCTACGCTAGTGAGTTGCGAATTGTTTATAGTCTGTCCAAACCTTTGACCCCCTACACGGAAACTTTTATTTATGGTAATCTGATCGGTTATGGTGGCGGTTATCCCCCCGATATGATCGCCTTAGAACAGCAAATCACCGAAGAAATGCAAGCAGAATTACAAGCTTGGTTAAACGGTTTAGTCGATCGAGCTAAGGAAGATAATATCACGGCCAAGGCTGATTATTATATCGGTGATCCGGGACAGAAAATTTGTCAAGTTGCCCAGCAAGAGGGGATAGATTTAATTATTGTTGGTCGTCACGGTCGATCGGGTTTATCTGAGTTAATCTTAGGTAGTGTCAGTAATTATGTGGTACATCATGCTCCCTGTTCAGTTTTGGTGGTACACATCACTCATTAATTAGAAAGGGTTGAAATCCATTTTTTGCTGTCCATTGAATTGCCCCATCTCTCCCAGTCCAGTAAGTCTTAATACTGGCCTTTCTCAGTTGATTTCTGGCATTACGGGAGAGATTGTTAGTAACAGCGATCGCTGTTTGAGGTCGAATGGACTCTAACCATTGTTTATCTAGATTGCTTCCCTGCCATAATAACACTAGCGGGTTGAGTTTTTGGGATAAATTAACGGGATTTTTCGGGTTGATAATCCATAGCCAAGATTGATTTTTTACCTGAAATTGAAATAAATTTTTCTCGATCAATTGTCCAGTAATTTCACCAAGATTAAATTTTTCTAACTGGGATAAATTAATAGTTTTTTTGATCGGTATGCTCTCACTGATAGTTGAGAATTGCGCCGAATTATTGACGGTTATTGCCCCTTGTATTTGATTAATTCCCTCCTGTCGCAAAAAGGGTAAAACTGTATAACGTGCTGTTGCGGGTTCCTCCCCATTAATTAAGAGAGTATTTCCTCGATTTTGAATAATGATTACCGGTTGCGATTTGGTGGCTAAAACTGTCACCTGAGTTAAAGTAAAATGTTGATAAATAATCGGTATTAAAATTAAAGTGAGGATAAATAAACCGACTAAATGCCACCGTTGACGAAACCAGACATTGCAGCAGATTAAGGTAAGGCAAATATAAATAATTAACATCACTCCTAACGATAATTTACCTGTGGAGTAGGTACTAAAAGGAAGCAGACTAAAAAAGTGGGTAATTTGCAGTAATAACTTTAGAGGGTAATAGAGAATACTAGCGCCGATACTGCCCAAAGGGGGATAAATTAAGCCTAAAAAAGCAGTAAAAACTCCTCCTAAACTAATTAGGGTAACTAGGGGAGTTGTGATAATATTAATCGGGATATTATAAAGAGAGATCGAGTTAAAGGTAAACATTAATAAAGGCATAGTCCAGAGAGTGGCAGCTAGACTAATAGCTATAGGTTCAGCGATTAAATTAGGTAAATAGTCAATTTTATTTTTCAGGAAAGGAACGGTAATAATTAATCCCAAAGTCGCCAAAAAACTTAACTGAAATCCTAAATCCCAAATCCAGAGAGGTTGCCATAATAATAGAATTGTAGCCGCTAGTAACAGGGAACCTAAACTATTAACTTGTCGATTATAAAGCAGCCCGATTAATGCCCCAATTCCCATCAAAATCGCCCGCATAACTGAAGGTTGTAACCCTGTTAAAGTGCCATAAATTATTAAGATAGTAACGGCAATAATAAACTGTTTTTTAGGGGATAAATTGCGAGTAATAGTTAAAACAAATCCCAACAAAATAGCCACATGAAAGCCAGAAGCTGCTAAAATGTGAGCTAATCCAGTTTTAATAAATAAATCAGTGATTTTTGCTGGTAAATTAACTGCTTGTCGTCCGAGGGTAATCGAACTTAATAAAGTCCCTTTTTCTTGGCCTAGTCCTTGAATTTGTGCCTCAACAATGCGCTGACGAATCTGCCAAACTCCCCAAGTCGGTGACTTTTTATTGATAATTATTTCCCCTTTTAAACCAGCAAAAGCACCCCGACGCGCTAGATAATTAGCAAAGTCAAAAGCACTAGGATTATTGGCACGACGGGGACGATAAAGTAATCCTTTAATTGTTATTTCTTGTCCGGGATAAACCTGATTTTTTGCTAGATTGGGTAGAGTAACGTAGAGTTTACCCGTGGATTTTTCTCTCGGTAAATTCTTGAGGCTAAATTCTTTTACTTCTAACCAAAATTGTAAATTTTCTCGGCGATTGAGACGAATTTCTGATATAATATTCCCCGTGATTTTAATAGAGTTAACTACATTATTTTTTAAAAGATTACTGATATCATTTGCGCTGGGGTAAGGAGTACGAATTTCCAGATAAACAACCGCAAAGATAGCTATTAATCCCGCTATCAGCCAAATTTGTTTCGGGGGACTTTGCCACCAAAAACGACGGATAAAAGTTGTGGTTAACAGGGTAATTAAACCAAGAATAACAATTCTAATTACCACTTCTTGCCATCGGTTTAACTGGGGACTAAAATCTAGCAGACCTGTAGATAATAATCCCAGAATATAGGCTAAACCAAGAATAACGCTATTAGGGCGATTCATAGAAATTTTTGTCAAAGAATTTCAGAATTAGGGAGCATTATTTTTACCTAATATTAGCGAAAATCGAGATTAAAAAGTAACTTAGCATAAACACTATGGGGATCGTTAAATGTAGGTAACTTCAATAATTCCTGCTGAAAATTTTGCCATTCCTGCGTCAAAGGGTGATTATTTTTAGTGAGAGGAGGAAGATAGGTTTGCAAGAAATTAGAAAAAAGTTCTTCTTGCCAACTTTGCGATCGAGGATATTCTTTAATACTCCAATCATCCCCTAATTTAGCTGTTTTGGCTGCGTATTGCACGGCCGTTTCTAGACCACCAATTTGATCAACTAAACCAATTTTAACCGCATCTTTTCCCGTCCACACGCGACCTTGGGCCACACTTCTAACCTTGTCTGATGATAATTTTCGCCCCTGGGCCACCGTCTCGATAAATAAATCATAAAACTGATTAACTGACCCCTGATAAATTTCTAATTCTTGGGGATTTTTCGGTCTGGTAATAGTAGATATATCGGCCAATTTTCCAGTTTTCACCGTATCCCAATCGATGCCATTATTATTAGCAATCTTCTGGATATTTAACAATAATCCAAACACACCTATCGAACCAGTAATTGTATCATTATCAGCAAAAATTCTTTGACCCCCCATGGCGATCCAATAACCCCCAGAAGCTGCCACATCACCCATAGAAATAATTACTGGTTTTTTCGCATCTAAACGCTTAATTTCCCGCAGAATCACCTCAGAAGCGGTGGCACTTCCCCCCGGACTATTAATTCTCAAAACTACCGCTTTCACCTCCTCCTTCTCCTGTAATTTTCGCAGTTCCTTCGCCAATTTATCCCCACCAATTTCCCCTCTATCTCCCTGACCTTCTACGATTGTCCCTTCTGCATAAACTATCGCTATTTGATTGCTACTATCTTCCTCCTCATCAAGAGAACTAGCATAATTAGCTAAAGAAATTTGCGAAAAAGAGCCAGAATTTTCCTCCTCATTAGTTTTATTTTTTGCTTCTCCTGTCAACTCCTTGGCCAAAACAATTACGCGATCTAAATAGGCAACTTCATCGACAAAACCCGCCTTTTTCGCCGTGGTTGCTTCCAGAATACCTTGAGTATTAGAAATAGTTTGCACCTGTTGGGGGGTTAAATTGCGACTTTTGGCCACTGTGGAACTATAATTAGACCAAATTGTATCGAGTAGGGTTTGCAGTTGCTGACGATTCTGGACACTTAAATCCTGACGCGTATAGGGTTCCACTGCACCTTTAAAAGAACCCACTTTTACCACTTGTACCCCCACACCATACTTTTCTAGTGCATCGGCAAAAAAGGTTTGTTGACTACTTAAACCATTAATTTCCATTCTCCCCACGGGATTAATAATGACCTTTTCAGCAACGGAAGCGAGATAATATTCCTTTTCCGTCCATTCCACATCGTAGGCGATAATTTTTTTACCCGATTGGCGAAATTTTGCCAAAGCTTGCCGCACTTCCGTCAGGGTAGCATAGCCATATTCACCGACAGTGCCGCGACCGTAGAGCAACAGACCGACAATATTATCATCAAGGGTGGCCTTTTCGATCGCCGCTATCACCTGTCGCAAATTTAAAGTGGTCGTACTCTCACCGGTCAAACTATCGGCTAAACTGGAACTATGGGGAGCATCGCTGATATTGGTGGCCAAGTTAAAAACTAAGACCGATTTTTCCTTAACTGAGGAGCTATCGCTAGAAATAAGCAAGGAAAGCAGTAAAAATGCTAATCCTCCCACACCTAAGACCGAAAATGCCAATAATCCCAATAAAGTTCCCAAGCAACTAGCGAAAGTTTGTTTAAAAAACTGGCCCATCGGTTTTCATCTGCTACTAATTATCCTGTTTCCTATTGTAGGGATTCCCCGCCCAGAAACAAGTTTTTTATTTCCGAACAAATGTACTAAAAACCTTGGAGATAGTGACTGGAGTTGTGAAGTGTCAAGGGATCGGCTAAGATTGTGATAGATAATTTCCAGTAAAAGAGATGAATCAATTAAAACCCAAACTTGTCAATTATCCAGATTGGGATCGAAAAGAACAAATTAAACGAAATCGTTCGGCTTTGGCTATCTTAGAACAAAGACGACAAAAACGGTCACAAATAACCGATGAGCAAGACCAACAAATTTCCCAGTGTTTGCTCAATTTTCAGACCGCGATTGATAATGCTCGTCCTTTAGGTTTAAAGCTTTATAGCCTTGGCTAGAAACTCTAAAGATTGGCAAATAAACGGCTGATAATTACAATATTGATGTGGATATTATTAAGTAGCTGGACACAATTAATTAGACATATCTAACTACCTCTTGCATGAGTGCCTTTTGCCTATCCTAACTAAGAAGTTAATTTTGTCCTATTACTTATTCTTGCTCATTGGCAGTTATAAAAAAACAATATCGGCTCTCTTATTCTTTGTGTGATAAGTTTAACTTATATGGTAGCGATCTTTGTGTCCTTTGTGTCTCTGTGGTTCCTTCCACACTACTACTAATGTCAAACATTTTCAGGGATTTGCAGAAGCTTTAAATTGGCAAGATATTAACATATAACAGCTTTAAGCTTGATCATTTTTTCACTTTAACTACTTAATCTTATGCAGTTTATTGATCGCGCCGAAATAGAAGTGGAAGGGGGTAAGGGAGGTGATGGAATTGTCGCTTTCCGTCGGGAGAAATACGTCCCCGCCGGCGGTCCGGCCGGAGGTAATGGGGGAAAAGGTGGTTCGGTGATTTTTGTGGCGACTCAGAACCTGCAAACCCTGCTAGATTTCCAGTATAGTCGCTATTTTAAGGCCGATGACGGTAAACGGGGCGGCCCGAACAACTGCACCGGGTCCAACGGTAGCGATCGCATTATTAAAGTTCCCTGTGGTACAGTGGTTTACGATCTCGATAGCGAGGAAATTATCGGCGATTTGGTCACTCCCGAACAGACTTTAATCGTGGCTGCCGGGGGAAAAGGGGGATTAGGCAACCGCCACTTTTTAAGCAATAATAACCGCGCACCCGAATACGCTTTACCCGGTTTAGACGGGGAAAAACGCCATTTACGCCTAGAATTGAAGTTATTAGCGGAAGTGGGCATTATTGGGCTGCCCAATGCGGGAAAATCCACCCTAATCTCGGCCGTTTCCTCTGCTCGTCCCAAAATCGCCGATTATCCCTTTACGACTCTCATTCCTAACTTGGGAGTGGTACGCAAACCTACGGGAGATGGGACGGTATTCGCCGATATTCCTGGATTAATCGAGGGAGCGCACCTAGGAATCGGCTTAGGACACGAATTTTTGCGCCATATCGAACGCACACGCCTGTTAATTCATCTTGTCTCTTTGACAGCAGAAAACCCGATCGCCGATTATCAAATTATCCAAGGGGAATTAGCCGCCTATGGTCGAGGCTTAGAAAAGCGATCGCAAATACTGGTTTTCAACAAAATTGATGCTGTGGACGAGGAAACGATAGATAACTACCAAAAGCAGTTTGCTAAAATAACCAATGCCGAGATTTTGACTATTTCCGCCGTAACAGGAGCCGGATTAACCACTCTACTCGCCAAAGTTTGGCAGCAATTAGAGCAACTGGAGAGGGTCGAGGATGAAACCCCTTCCCTGTTTTCCTAAAATCGCTCGTTAGTTGTTGAGCTGCCGGGGTGCGGGTGGTCGGCGATTGCTCGGTCTTCTTTCCGTACCTTCAAAGTTACCATTAGAACGACGGGTGCGGCGCTGTTCGCCTTCATTTTCGGCCGCATAGACTTCTAGATAAACAGAGCGACCCGCACTCGCGGCCGCCATTTCTAGGGTAGTTCTAATCGCCTGTAAATTGCGTCCTCCCCGGCCGTAAACTTTGCCTTTATCGGCATCATCGAAGGCTACACGCACCCAAAGACGTTCATTTTCCTTACAGCGCTCGATATCCAATCTCAGACTGGCTGGATCTTCCAAAAACGGCTCGATCATAAATTTCACCAGTTCGAGATAATTGGGGGTACTAGGCATTGATTTTCTCGAAAATTTTCTGTTTGGTGAGAATGCCGCGCACGGTGTCCGTCGGTTGCGCTCCTTGTTGTAAGCGTCGGATGATTCCTTCTTCATCCAGACGCACTTCATCGGTACGGGGATTGTAGAATCCTAACTCCTCTAGGGGACGACCATCGCGACGACTGGTGCTAACGGCCGCAACGATACGATAACTGGCTTCGCGTTTTTTACCAAAGCGTTTTAGACGTAATTTGATCATAGCTACTCAAAAATTCTTCTTTCCGATTCTAACTCATCCCGGCGGTATTTCCACAAGTGGCGATCGAGGGAACGGTCGGCAGCCATTGGATATTATTGAAAATAACGCCAATATCTTAATGGTGAGGTACAAGGTTTAAGTGTGTTAGTTTTCGCTAACACACCTAAAATTAAGATTAAAGTTTTTACCCTTCTCTAACCGTAAACTTTCCCATAATACTCTTGATATTCTTTGGATAACAAGGGTTGCCACCAATCCCGATGATCGAGATACCATTGAATGGTTTTTCTTAATCCCCCCTCTACCGTTTCTTCGGGTTGCCAACCTAATTCGGTGCGAATTTTACTGGCATCAATAGCATACCGGCGATCATGTCCGGGCCGGTCCCTGACAAAAGTAATTAAATTCCGAGCGGGTTTCACGGGTAAATCGGTGGCCAATTCATCCATTAAATCACATAACATCCTGACTAAATCGATATTTTTTACCTCATTATTTCCGCCAACATTATAGGTTTCTCCCGCTTTTCCTTTGTGAATAACTGTATCTAAAGCTTGACAATGATCCCGCACATATAACCAATCTCGAACATTTTGACCATCACCATAAACAGGTAAAGGTTTACCCAAAAGAATATTAATACACATCAAAGGAATTAACTTTTCGGGAAAATGATAGGAACCATAATTATTAGAGCAATTAGTAATAATTGTCGGCATTCCGTAGGTGTGAAAATAAGCTCTCGCTAGATGGTCACTCCCCGCTTTTGAGGCAGAATAGGGACTATTAGGAGCATAAGGAGTAGTTTCGGTAAAAGCTGGATCATCTACTCCTAAACTGCCATAAACTTCATCGGTGGAAACGTGCAGAAAACGATATTTATCGGGTTGATGATTACTTAACCAATGTTGCCGAAAACTTTCTAATAGAGTAAAAGTTCCCACCACATTAGTTTGCACAAAAGCTCCAGGACCAAGAATCGATCGATCCACATGGGATTCGGCGGCAAAATGGGCAACTGTATCGATATTTTCACTGGCAAATAACTCATCAACTAAAGCTCGATCGCAGATATCCCCTTGCAGAAAACGGAGATTCTTTCTATCTTTCAGTGTCGCTAAATTATGCAAATTGCCCGCATAGGTAAGAGCATCGAGAACAATAACACGATCCTCAGGATAATTCTCGCACCAATGATGAACAAAATTCGAGCCGATAAATCCTGCTCCACCAGTAATTACTATGCTTCTAGCTTGATTTTCTGTCGCCATGGCCACCTCTAGCAAAAGTTCGCTACTTATTTTAGGCTTTTTTGCTTCACACTTCTTCATCAAAAGTGATCTGATCGGAGTGATAATCCGGCGGTTCAACGTGAATTAAAATTCTCACAGGGCTAAATTGTTGGCTTAATCTTGCTTCCACCGCTTCCGTGATTGCGTGAGCAGTTTCTACATCTTGAGCGGAGACAATTAGGTGCATTTCTATAAATACCTGTCTTCCCACCACTCCCCGAGACGCGATCGCATGACAGTTAAGCACCCCCGGCACCTCCAGGACAATTTGATGAATCACTTCAGGAGCGATCGCCATTTCATCCACTAACAAAGGTAAATTCTCCATCAGGACTTTCCAACCACTGCTAAACACCAAAAAAGCGACAGGAAAGGACAAAATCGCATCTAACCATTGTAATTGGGGAATATTAGCCGTATTGCCCACCCAAACCCCAACTAACCCCAATAAAACCGTAATTGTCACCCACACATCACTCATGGTATGACGAGCATCGGCAATCAAAATCACACTACCGACACGCTGCCCCACGGATCTCTCATAATAGGTGACAAAAATATTCACCCCTAAAACGATAATTAATAGCCATAACTCAGGACCTGCAATCTCGACAGGTTTTCCTCCTTTGATAATACGCATGATCGCCCCTTGCAAGATTTCAAAACAGGCAATCCCCAAAAATGCGGCGATCGCTAAAGCTCCGATCGCTTCGTATTTCAGATGTCCGTAGGGATGATCTCGATCGGGATAGGGAGAGGAAAACCGCATCGCTACCAATCCCAAGACATTATTCGCACTATCGGTGACACTATGGAGAGCATCCGCTTGCAGACTTAAAGCACCAATTCTCAAACCCACCCCCGCTTTGATCGCCATAACCAAAATGTTCAGCAGTAGGGTGATCCAGAGAACTTTTTGGACGGTAGCCCGATTATCTTTTAAAACAGCCACAGGATTATCAGTTATCAGTTATCAGTTATCAGTTATCAGTGGGTAAGTTAACAGTTATCAGTTATCAGTTAAGTAGGTAGGCGTTAAAAATTATCAGACACCCCCCTTATCAAGGGGGGCAGGGGGGATCCCCCCGCCTATCGGCACCCCCCTTATCAAGGGGGGCAGGGGGGATCGAACCTAAAGTCCATTTTTAATTTAATTATAACCAGCTACTTATCAGGGAAATTTCAACTAAAACCCCAAAACCCCAAAACCCCAACTACTTGAGGGTTGAAAAAGGGCAAAAATAAGGATTGAATTGCCTAAAGTCGGTAAATAGACCATTTAATTGATTATTATTCATTTTTAATTCTCCTGACTACTGACGACCGACTCCTGACTCCTGACCCTAACAACAATTTTTGATTTTTACAAGAGGTCTAGTCAACAACAATTGATCAACTCCTGAAATAACAGACTCCCATCGGTCAAATTGAGCATCCGATCGGCGGCGCGTTCGGGATGAGGCATCATTCCTAGCACATTTCCTGCTTTATTGGTAATTCCTGCAATATTATTTAACGATCCGTTAGGATTTCCCGACTCATTTGCCTCTCCTGTGGCAGTACAGTAACGAAAGAGAATTTGTCCGTTATCCTCCAGAGATTTTAACGTATCTTCTGCGGCATAATAACGCCCTTCCCCGTGGGCAATCGGCAAATTAAGCACCTGTTGCGGTTGATAACCCCGCGTCCAGACAGATTGATTATTTTCCACTTTTACCGGCACTCGATCGCAGATAAAATGTAGATCGCGATTGCGAATTAACGCACCGGGTAGCAGCCCGATTTCCGTTAATACCTGAAAACCGTTACAGATGCCTAAAACTAATTTACCTTTTTCGGCTTCTTCTCGGACAGTTTTCATCGCTGGCGAAAATTGAGCGATCGCACCACAGCGCAAATAATCGCCGTAACTAAATCCCCCCGGCACCACGATCACATCCACATCCCCTAAATCCGTCTCTTGATGCCAAATATAGCGGGTGGGTTGCTGAAAAATCCCCTCCGTCACCGTTGCCACATCTCGATCGCAATTCGATCCGGGGAAAACAATAATCCCAAACTTCATAATTTTTAACTTGGTTAATTCATTGTGCAGAAAGCTCTCATCAGATGGGTGTTGGGGTATTGGGGTATTGGGTGAATTTCCCCATTTCCCTATCCCCTAATCTCTATCCCCTATCTACTGACAATGCAAATCAAAGCGATAATTTTCAATCACAGGATTAGCCAATAGTTGATCGCACATTTGATCCAATTGTGCGCGGGCGCTGGTTTCATCCGCTGCTGTCACAGTAAGCTCAATATACTTACCAATTCGCACCCCAGCCACAGTATCATAACCTAATTGCTTTAATCCCGACTCTACCGCCGTACCCGCCGGATCGAGAACCGAGGGACGCAGGGTAACATAAATACAGCACTGATAATTTTTTGGCATAGAATTAATTTTGATCGCTGACCTTTTTGATATGAAATCCCAACGCACCCGATCGCAAGAGCGCATTATCCACTTACTCAAAACCTTAAATCGGGCAGTATCCGCTCAGGAATTGTTTGTGGAACTCCGTCAGCGTGACCAAAATATGGGGTTAGCCACTGTTTACCGCGCCCTAGAATCCCTAAAGCTACAGGGTGCGGTGCAGGTGAGAACCCTAGCCACAGGAGAATCCCTCTACAGTTCCGTTCAGCAGGATCAACACCATCTTACCTGTATTCATTGCGGTCGGTCTATCGTCTTTAATGAGTGTCCCGTTCATGAATTGGAAGAAAAACTCGAAAAATCCCACCAATTCAAGGTTTATTACCATACTCTCGAATTTTTTGGACTTTGCGATCACTGTCAACCTGGTTAAGTAGGGTTTGGGACAAAAAGTTTTTCCTGGGGGCGGGGTGTGGGCTGTGGGCTGTACTACATTGAAATTACTGATCGGGTAAATTTAGGACAAATGCTCAGACTTTCAACTCCAGGGCCGTCTTACAGGGATTAAACTGTTGTTTGTCCCTGGGCTGTTTTCAGGGGGATTAACTCTGGTTGACTGTATTGATGATGGCTGTTCAGGGGGGATAACAAGGGGAAAAAGGGCTGATGTAAACTGATTAATTGGGCCAGGGTTTTCTTGAGATGGGTACGGGGAACGATCGCATCGACAAACCCGTGTTTTAATAAGTATTCCGATGTTTGGAAACCTTCCGGCAATTTCTCGCGCAAAGTCTGTTCAATTACCCGTTTACCAGCAAAACCGATAGTAGCCTTCGGTTCAGCGATAATAATATCTCCCAACATGGCAAAACTGGCCGTGACTCCTCCCGTGGTGGGATTAGTCAGGACGGGAATATAGAGTAATTTTGCCTCCCGATGCCGGTTAAGAGCGCCAGAAATCTTGGCCATCTGCATTAAACTTAACATTCCTTCCTGCATTCTCGCTCCGCCGGAAGCGCAGATGATCACCAGGGGTAAACTTTCATCAGTAGCGCGTTCCGTCAAACGACAGAGTTTTTCTCCCACCACCGATCCCATGCTACCCCCCATAAAACGGAAGTCCATCACCCCTAAAGCGAAGGGTAAACCGTCGATCGTCCCCATTCCCGTCCGGACAGCATCCGTCAGACCGGTTTTTTCTTGGGTTTCCCGCAGGCGATCGCTATAACTTTTTCGATCGCGAAATTTGAGGGGATCCGTCGGTCGAATCTGTTCATCGAGGCAATTCCAAGTATTGGCATCGACTAATTGGCGAATTCTTTCTTCACTTTCCACCCGATTATGATGACCGCAATCGAGACACACCAGTTGATTAGCTAATAAATCCTTCGTATAGGCCAAAACGCCGCAATTGGGGCATTTTGTCCACAAACCATCGGCTATTTCTCGTTCCTGTTGTTGTTGAACCTTGGGTTCTGTTTTTTGGCGATTTGCAAACCAATCAAATAGAGACATAGTTTAAAATAAAGACAATTTATCTACTTTCTTCTAGAGGACTTAATAACAAAAGTGCTGTCCAGCGATCCTGGGGACGTACTTGTAGGGCGGCCTGATGACCCTGGCCGCAATAAATACCAAGGCCAATAGCAATAACGCGACTGGGGATGTCGTGAGCTTTGAGCATTTCCTGTAGCCAATCGGCTTACCCTAGACTGGGGGTTGTTCTAATGGTGATCCAAGACACGGAAGACTATTGTATCAAGATTTAATTACAGGATAACTTTTTTACAAGAAAGGAAAAAAAATGGTTTGATAGGCTGAGATGATCTTATCACTCCAAAAGACACTCATCAGAGCGCCGAGGGCAAGAAATGGACCAAAGGGTATAGCTTGTTTTTTCCCCATTTTACCCAGAAAAATTCCCGTCATACCGATGGCCGCCCCAATAGCGCAGGCCAGAAAAGCGGTGACTAATAATGCTTGCCATCCTAACCAAGCACCGATCATGGCCGCTAATTTTGCATCTCCTCCCCCCATGGCCTGTTGTCCGAGGGCAAAACTCCCCCCCCACTGGATCAGATCAAATAACCAGACTCCTAAAACCGCACTAGCGATCGCTGAAAAGAGATAGATAACACTTTGATTATTTTGCCAACCCAAGAGAGTCTGAAAAACTATCCCTAAAACTAATCCCGATTGGGTGAGGGAGTTAGGAAGCGTCATCGTGTCAAAATCAATCAAAGCTAAAGCTAATAACCAACTTAGGAGAATCCAATAGCCGAGGGTCTGCCAAGAAAAGCTAAAATCTTCTAAAACCAGACAAAATAACAAACCGGTAAAAGTTTCGACCGCTGGATAACGGGCAGAAATCGGGGTTTTACACCAGCGACAACGACCTCCTAGCCATAACCAGCCGAAAACAGGTATATTCTCGCTTTTACCCAACCTGTGGTGACATTTCGGACAGTGGGAAGGGGGATAAACTAGAGATATCCCCTGAGGTAATCTATAGATGACCACGTTTAAAAAACTGCCCACCGAGGCACCAAAAGTGAAGACAAAGGCAAAAGTAACTAGATGAAAGAGGGTTTCCATCCTTAAACTGGCAGATAATTGATTAGTTTGTCATCGCCTATTATAGGGGAAAAGATGCCACTATCTCCCCTCTTAAGCATCCAGTAATAATACTTAAAGCTCATCCCTAAAGGTGAATTTTCTTCTGGGCTTTTTTAGTGGATAATTAGCGGGGATAACCCTACATAATGGGTGTAAAACCGCACTATCACCCCCAAGTAGAACCTGACAAAATTAAATTATCCCAGTGAACGAGGACAAATTAATGAAACCGATTGTTGAATCTTTTTACAACTGGTACAGCAGCAAAATCACTCACCCTAAATATCGTTGGATTATCATTCTGGGAACTATGGTTTATCTTTTTAGCCCCCTCGATATTTCTCCTGACGTTTTCCCCATTATTGGTTGGATCGATGATGGGATTGTCCTCACCCTTTTAACCACGGAATTATCCCGATTAGTTCTTGATTATCGCAATCGCCGTCCAGGGAGAGTAAATAATCAAACTGAAGTTTCTTCCCCAACCAATACCGTTGATACCGATGCCTTAGAAGTCAAAAGTTAGAACTCTGAAGTCTCAATTTTGACTTCTGAATTCAGGAGATTGCTGTTATTTATTCTCCCCCCGCAACGCACACGAAGTGGTCTTCCTACACCCTTCTCCCCACTTCCCCACTCCCCATCTCCCTAAACTTGAATCAAAGAACTATCGACACTGGCTAAAAGTGTTTGCACTTCCTCATCGCTGGTTTGGGAAAAGTCCTCGTACCAAAGAGAAATTGATCTCAATTCGTAGGGTTTATGTAGGCAAATTACTCGATCAACTAATTTTTCTAATTGATCACAGACTTCCGGCGGGGCAACAGGAACGGTAACAATAATAGCAGCGGGATTTTCAGCCTTAAGGGTCAGAATCGCCGCTTTAATCGTTGCTCCCGTAGCGATCCCATCATCTACTAGAATAATCGTTTTCCCCTTCAAGACTGGAAATGGGCGTTCACCTCGATATAAGCGATCACGTCGCTCTAATTCGATCATTTCTTCCTTTGCTACCCTTTCCATCATCGCCTCCGATAGGTGCAAGTCGTCAACGATACTTTCATTGATTACCCGCACACCATTCTGACCGATCGCCCCAAAAGCTAACTCTTTTCGCTCCGGTACACCTAATTTTCGCACTAAACACAGATCTAGCGGTAAATGTAACCTTTGGGCAATTTCAAAGGCGATCGGAACCCCACCCCGGGGCAAAGCCAACACCAGCAACCCAGCACTATTGGTATATTCTGTCAAGTAACTAGCTAATAGTCTCCCTGCTGATCGCCGATCTTTAAGCAGATAAGTCATAATGCCCTCCTAGGGGTTAATCCCCGTGGGGATCCCTGGTTTCCTCTGCCTTTATTCTATATTTCCCCGCTCATCTCTAGCGGAAATGTTAAGAAATTTAGCAAAGGCTTGACATTTTTTCGGCTAACCGCAGTTGTTCCAGGTCGGAGATCGGCTAAAATCTTAGGCAAAAGGGTTTTGTAAAGTTAGGTAACAAACATGAATCAAAGTTTAAGTGATGCGCTAGAGCCGATCGCCGCTGCCTTTCGCAGTCTCGGAACTCCTGAACCGATCGTTCATTGGGGACATCCAGTCATGATGGGGATCGTGGTTTTAGTTATGGGTAGTTATACTGCCTATGCCGGTTGGCAAAGCCGTTTAAGCCAAGATGGGGAAGTAGTGGCCAAAAATCGGGCTGATCACCGCAAACTCGCCCCCTGGCTGTTTTTATTTATCACTCTCGGTTACACCGGCGGTATTTTATCCCTAGTCATGCAGAAACATCCCATCCTTGAAAGCAGCCATTTCTGGACAGGATCGATCGCGATCGGTTTATTAGCTTTCAATGGATTATTGTCCCTCACTGGCTTCGCTGGCGGTAAAAAAGAACTTTTCCGGACTATTCACGCCTATATCGGCAGTATTGCCCTAATTTTACTGCTGGTTCACGGTGTTTTTGGTCTTCAGTTAGGATTATCTCTCTAGTTGGTTTATTCATGGCTTCGGGTGGGCCAATTCCCACCCAGAAATTTTTCACGGTGAAGATTGTGACCAAGGCCAATAATTGAAGAAATCATGACTTTAAGCGCTATTGTCGGGATTCTGCGTTTAGAATTAACAGTTAATTCACCAAGAAGGTATCGTCACGCAACGAGGAGATAGATATTTTGAAGAAAGTAGAAGCGATTATCCGACCCTTTAAACTGGAAGAGGTGAAAATCGCCCTAGTTAACGCGGGCATTGTCGGCATGACTGTCTCCGAAGTTAGAGGTTTCGGTCGTCAGAAAGGTCAATCGGAACGTTATCGCGGTTCCGAGTACACCGTCGAATTTCTCCAAAAACTCAAGATCGAGATCGTCGTCGAAGATAAGCAAGTCGATATGGTCGTCGATAAGCTGATTTCGGCAGCCCGTACCGGTGAAATCGGAGACGGTAAAATCTTCATCTCCCCCGTGGAACAGATCGTCCGCATCCGTACCGGAGAAAAAGACCTCCAAGCGATTTAACCTCCAAACAAGGGATGATAGTACAATGCTGTCATCCCCCCCCATTGAAAGCAATTCCCATCAAGCAGTGTAACCTAATTTGATAGCGACCACCAACGACCGATTCCCCCAAACCAAAACTTTGTACCTCACCATTAAGATAAATACTATAATTGCAATCTGCTGAATATCAGTTTAAGCCTTGCTATAAAAGAGTTTTGCGAATTTTTTGGCTAAAAAAGTGCCAGAAACCTGAAGGGATGACAAGCAGATTGAAAGTGAGACAGGGTGTGGGGGGTAAGGAAAAACCTTGAGACTTTCCCCGAAATGAGGACGGGAGAATTAAGTTAATCAATTTGAAGGGTGACAGCGAGGAGATTTTCCAAAAAAAAACCACAGGCTAGACCCTGCACCCAGCCTAGACTTCAACCTCCTTGTCACCCCTTCCTTCAGCCGGACTAGATAGGATCATTGCCGGTGACTGAAAAAAACCCTTGCCTAAAAAGTCACAAATATTATATAATGTTTGATTGTGGCCAAAATCGGTGTTAGGTGGTGCTAAGGGCACTACCGAGCAGAACCGCCTTGGTCGCTCGGTCTTCGCCGGGATACTGAAGATAAACCCTTTAAGTCCCCAAGAAACAAAGACCAGCAACAATCTAGGCAGAACCAGCAACCCTGTCTAGTCCTACTTACGAATTTAACGGGATGCCAGCTTAAATAACTCGAAAAAAGTTATTCAAGTTGGGCAGGCTGATAAAGCGGGAAAGATTTTTCTCGCTCCTATAGCCACGGCCACGTTATTTTTGATTGTCGTCTAGTAAAGATAAAGAGAACAATCCGTGTCTATCGGTATCCTCGGTACAAAACTGGGCATGACCCAAATCTTCGACAACAAAACGGGAGTCGCCATTCCCGTCACCGTCGTTCAAGCCGGTCCGTGTCCCGTCACCCAAGTCAAAACGAAAAAAACTGACGGTTATGAATCCATCCAAGTGGGATACAAAACCGTCAAAGAAAAAGCCCTCAACAAACCGCTACTCGGTCATTTAGCCAAAGCCGGTGTCTCCCCCCTGCGGCATTTAATCGAATACCGTCTCGAGGACGCATCCGCCTACACTTTAGGCCAAGAAATTACCGCCGCTATCTTCCAAGAAGGCGATTTAGTCGATGTGGCTGGAACCACCATCGGACGAGGTTTCTCCGGCTATCAAAAACGCCATAACTTCAAACGCGGTAACATGACCCACGGTTCCAAAAACCACCGTCTCCCCGGTTCCACCGGTGCTGGTACTACCCCTGGCCGGGTTTTCCCGGGTAAGAGAATGGCCGGACAATACGGAGCCACCCAAGTGACCATCCGCAAACTGTCCGTGGTCAAAATCGATAGCGAACGCAACCTGATCCTGATCAAAGGAGCCGTCCCGGGTAAACCAGGAACCCTGTTAAACATCACCCCCGCCAAGAAATTTGGTAAATAGGGCAAGGAAAGATTAAAGCCATGGTTAACTACACAGTCAAAAATTGGCAAGGGGAAGAAGCGGGAACAGGCACCCTGGAACTGAAAACCGCTAAACCCGAAACCGCCAAACATCTAATTCACCGCGTCGTCGTCAGCCATCTAGCGGCGGCCCGCCAAGGTAATGCCTCCAGCAAAACCCGCTCGGAAGTGCGCGGCGGTGGTCGCAAACCCTGGCGGCAAAAAGGCACCGGTCGCGCCCGGGCCGGTTCGATCCGTTCTCCCCTCTGGCGTGGTGGCGGTGTCATCTTCGGACCAAAACCGAGAGATTTTGAGGTTAAGGTCAATCGCAAAGAGAAAAGATTAGCCCTGAGAACCGCTTTGATCAGCCAGGCCGATAACTTTATCGTGGTTGAAAGCTTCGCCGAACAATTCTCCCAACCCAAAACCAAGGAACTCACCGCTGCCTTAAGTCGCTGGGGAGCCAGTCCAGAGGAAAAAATTCTGCTGATTTTGACGGAAATTCCCGAAAATGTCTATTTATCGGGACGTAATATCTGCAATCTCAAAATTATTCGCGCCGATAGTCTCAACGTCTATGATGTCATCCTAGCTGATCGAGTTATCGCCACCGCCGCAGCCCTAGCTAAAATTGAGGAGGTCTATGGTGCTTAAAACTGAAGCCAGACAACTCGCCGATCTGATCCTAAAGCCGATCGTCACCGAGAAAGCCACCCTACTCCTAGAACAAAATAAATACGTCTTCGATGTCGCCTTGAAAGCGACCAAGCCGGAAATTCAAGCGGCGATCGAACTACTGTTTGACGTGAAAGTAACGAAAGTAAACACCAGCCGCCCCTCTCGTCAGAAAAAACGCGTCGGCCGTTTCCTCGGTTACAAACCCCAATACAAACGCGCGATCGTGACCCTAGCGGAAGGCGACTCGATCGCCCTCTATCCCGACGTATAACCACCAAGAAACCCGATAACGGAAAACTAAACTATGGGTATTCGCTCTTTTAGACCTTTAACCCCCGGGACAAGGCAGGCGGCCATCTCCGACTTTAAGGAGATCACCAAAACCGAACCGGAAAAGTCCCTAACTCATCACAAACACAGCAAACAAGGGCGTAATAATCGCGGTGTCGTCACCAGTCGTCACCGGGGCGGCGGCCATAAACGCCTCTACCGGATTATCGATTTTCGTCGCGATAAACGGGATATTCCCGCCACAGTAGCGGCGATCGAATACGATCCTAACCGTAACGCCCGCATTGCCCTGCTTTTCTACAAAGACGGGGAAAAACGCTACATCATCGCCCCCGCCGGTTTAGGCGTTGGTGATACCGTCATCGCCGGAGAAAACGCTCCCTTCGAGGTCGGTAATGCCCTCCCTTTAAGTCGCATCCCCCTAGGGACAGAAGTTCATAACATCGAACTCGTCCCCGGTCGCGGTGGTCAAATGGTGCGGGCTGCTGGTGGTTTCGCCCAAGTGGTAGCCAAAGAAGGCGATTACGTTACCATCCGCCTCCCCTCCAAAGAAGTACGCATGATCCGGCGTGAATGCTACGCCACCATCGGAAAAGTCGGTAACGCCGAAGCGAGAAACATCAGTCTCGGTAAAGCCGGTCGTACCCGTCACCGCGGTCAAAGACCTCATGTTCGGGGTAGCGTCATGAACCCAGTGGATCACCCGCATGGAGGTGGAGAGGGTCGCGCTCCGATCGGACGTTCCGGCCCGATGACTCCTTGGGGTAAACCCGCCCTCGGTCGCAAAACTCGCAACAAGAAAAAACGCAGTAGCGATCTGATCGTGCGCCGTCGTAACCAGGGTTAGAAACTATTACTTTACTTTTGACTGAAAATTATGGGTCGTTCACTGAAAAAGGGGCCATTTGTCGCCGGCCACCTGATGGAAAAAATCGAAAAACTCAACGCCCAGGGCAGTAAACAAGTGATTAAAACTTGGTCCCGGGCCTCGACCATCATTCCCGATATGGTCGGTCACACGATCGCCGTTCACAACGGCAAACAGCACGTTCCCGTCTACGTTTCCGAGCAGATGGTCGGTCATAAACTCGGTGAATTCGCTCCCACCCGCACCTTCCGCGGCCACGCCAAGAGCGACAAAAAAGCAGGACGGAAATAAATCAGCCGCTACTCCCTCAGTCGTCAGCTAGATAGTGGCCTCTGAGCAAGGCCGAAGAGTCGTGACCATAAATCACCAAGACTGATGACTGATAACTGATAACTGATAACTGATAACTGAAATGACCATCGATACCTCTAACGAAGTCAAAGCGATCGCCCGCTATATTCGGATGTCACCCCTGAAAGTCAGACGGGTACTCGATCAGATCCGCGGTCGCTCCTATCGGGAAGCCCTAATTATTCTCGAATTCATGCCCTACCGGGCCTGTGACCCGATCCTGAAGGTCCTGCGTTCCGCTGTTGCCAACGCCGAAAATAACGAAGGACTCGATCCCGCCACTTTGGTGGTTAGCCAAGCCTTTGCCGATGGCGGTCCGACCCTAAAACGTTTTCGACCCCGGGCCCAAGGCCGCGCCTACCAAATTCGCAAACCCACCTGTCATATCACCGTCGCCGTCGCTCCTAGCCTCGAAGACTAATCACCTTAACTAAAAAAACCACAATGGGACAAAAAATCCATCCCCTCGGTTTTCGTCTCGGCGTTATCAAAGATCACAAATCCTGCTGGTATGCCGACGCGAAACGTTACCCCGAATTAGTGCAAGAAGATCGCCGTATTCGTGATTACGTCGAAAAAAACCTCTCTAATGCAGGTATCGCCGATATTCGCATCGAACGCAAGGCCGATCAAGTAGATATTTCCATCCATACCGCTCGCCCCGGGGTCGTCGTCGGTCGTGGTGGCACGGGAATCGAACAGCTGCGCCTAGGTTTGCAAAAAGCCCTCGGTGGCCAGCGTCAAATTCGTATTAACGTCATCGAAGTGGCTCGCGTTGATGCCGATGCCAACCTGATCGCCGAATACATCGCCCAACAACTAGAAAGACGGGTTTCCTTCCGTCGTGTGGTGCGGCAAGCTATCCAACGGGCGCAAAGGGCCGAAGTCAAAGGGATCAAAATTCAAGTTAGCGGCCGTCTCAACGGGGCAGAAATCGCTCGGACTGAATGGGTGCGGGAAGGACGGGTTCCCCTGCATACCCTGCGGGCCGATATCGATTACTCCTACAAAACCGCCAGCACCATCTACGGGATTCTAGGCGTGAAAGTTTGGATCTTTAAGGGCGAAATTATCCCCGGCCAAGAAGAAATTGCCGCCGCCGTTCCCGCTCAAGCACCGCGCCGTCAACAGCGTCGCCGTCAACAGTTTGAAGATCGCTCTAGTGAGGGTTGATCCCTAATATTTATCAGTGGTAAATAGCTCATGTTAAGTCCCAAAAGAACAAAATTCCGCAAACAACAGCGCGGACGGATGCGCGGGCTGGCCACCGGCGGAAATACGATTAATTTCGGCGATTTCGCCCTGCAAGCCACCGAACCCTGTTGGATTACTTCCCGTCAAATCGAAGCGGCCAGACGGGCAATGACTCGTTATATCCGTCGGGGTGGCAAAATCTGGATCCGCGTTTTTCCTGATAAACCCGTCACCCAACGGGCTGCAGAAACTCGGATGGGTTCCGGGAAAGGTTCCCCCGAATTCTGGGTGGCCGTGGTTAAACCGGGGTTCATTATGTTTGAAATTGCCGGGGTAGCCGAACCCGTGGCCCGGGAAGCAATGCGCCTAGCCGCCCAAAAATTACCAATTAAGACCAAATTTATCACTCGCGAGGAGGATTTTGTCTAATGGCTCTACCGAAAATCGCCGAAGTGAGGAAGATGAGCGATGACGACATCGCCGACGCTATCCTCGATGCCAAAAAGAAACTGTTTGAATTGCGTTTGCAACAGGCCACCCGCCGATTGGAAAAAACCCACGAATTCAAACACACCCGCCACCGTCTCGGCCAATTATTGACCGTAGAACGAGAGCGCCAACTAGCCCAGTCCACCCCGGAGGCATAACCCGCTATGGCAGTTAAAGAAAGAGTTGGGGTAGTGGTCAGCGACAAAATGGATAAAACCGTAGTGGTAGCCATTGAAAACCGCTCTCCCCACCCTAAATACGGCAAAATCGTCGTAAAAACCCAGAAATTTAAGGCTCACGACGCAGAAAATCAAGCCAAACAAGGCGATCGAGTTCGTATTCGTGAAACCCGCCCCCTCAGTAAAACCAAACGTTGGGAAGTGGCGGAAATATTAACCGATAATTAAATTTCACCTAGGTAAAAACCGTGATTCAACAACAAACCTACTTAAATGTCGCTGACAATAGCGGGGCGCGGAAACTAATGTGTCTGCGGGTGCTGGGAACAGGTAACTGTACCTACGGTGGCATCGGTGACAAAATTATCGCCGTGGTTAAGGACGCTATCCCCAATATGCCCGTGAAAAAATCCGATGTGGTGACGGCGGTGATTGTGCGGACCCGTCAAACCGTCCGTCGCGATAGTGGCATGAGCATCCGTTTTGATGATAACGCCGCCGTGATTATTAATAATGACGGTAATCCCAAAGGTACGCGGGTTTTTGGTCCAGTCGCTCGGGAATTGCGCGATAAAAACTACACCAAAATTGTTTCCTTAGCCCCAGAAGTTCTCTGATCAAAGTGAAAAGTACCAAGGCAATTGGCTGATGGCTAGTCTAAAACTTTTCACACTTTGAGGTCAAAAAAAAATGAGTAAGAAAAACATTCAAACCCCGCCCCAAAGGCAAAAAATGCACGTTAAAAAAGGGGATGTCGTTCAAGTAATCGCCGGTTCCGATAAGGGCAAGGTGGGCGAAATTTTACGGGCCCTACCCCAAGAAAGTACCGTGGTGGTCAAGGGAGTTAATATCCGCACCAAACATACTAAACCCCAACAGGAAGGGGAATCGGGTCAAATCGTTACCTACGAAGCACCGATTCACAGTTCCAAAGTGATGCTTTATTCCGAGAAGAAAAAAATCGCCAGTCGGGTGGGTTATACCTTTACCGAAGACGGTCGGAAAGTGCGGATACTGAAGAAAACTGGCGAAATTATCGATTAGTTTCCCATCAATTCTAGTTCCTGACCAAGCCCAGGAAAAGTAAGCAGCAAAACTATGAGCCAAAAACTAAAAACTACCTATCAAGAAACCATTGTTCCTAAACTGAAAGAACAATTTGGTTATACCAATATCCACCAAGTACCTAAAGTTATCAAAATTACTGTTAACCGCGGTCTTGGGGAAGCTTCACAAAATGCCAAAGCTTTGGAGTCTTCCAAGGAGGAACTGTCCACCATCACCGGACAACAACCGGTAGTGACTAGAGCTAAAAAAGCGATCGCGGGCTTCAAAATTCGCGAAGGAATGCCCGTGGGTGTCATGGTGACATTGCGCGGCGATCGAATGTACGCTTTTTTAGACCGTCTAATTAATCTGGCCTTACCACGTATTCGCGACTTTCGCGGTATCAGTGGTAACAGTTTTGATGGTCGTGGTAACTACAGTTTAGGCATTCGTGAACAGTTGATCTTCCCTGAAATTGAATACGACAAAATCGATCAAATTCGTGGGATGGACATCTCAATCATCACCACCGCTAAAAACGACGAAGAAGGACGCGCCCTCCTCAAAGAGATGGGAATGCCCTTTAGATAAATCAATCAAGAGAAAAGTAAACAGTGACCGGTAAATAAGTGAACAGTAAACAGCAAACAGTAAACAGTGAACAGCAAACAGTGATTGAGTGAAAAGACAGCAGGAAACTGCTATTTAATACTACTCACTTAATACTCAAATCTGATAACTGATAACTGATAACTGATAACTGATAACTGACCACTGATGTTGATCCCAATTTAGGAGAAAAACAGGTAATTCATGTCTGCTAACGATACCATCTCGGATATGCTGACCCGCATCCGTAACGCTTGCGCGGTTCGGCAGACCACTACTCAAATTCCCACCACGCGGATGACGCGCAGTATTGCTCAAGTTCTCAAGGACGAAGGCTTTATTGCTGACTTTGAGGAAGTGGGTGAGGGGATTAAATCTCAATTAGTTCTTTCCCTCAAATATAAAGGCAAAAACCGTCAACCGATCATTACTACCCTCACCAGAGTCAGTAAACCGGGCCTGCGAGTTTATTCCAACAGTAAAGACTTACCGCGCGTCCTCGGTGGCATTGGCATCGCCATTGTTTCCACCTCTAAAGGCATTATGACTGATCGCGAAGCGCGTAAACAAAACGTTGGCGGCGAAGTCCTTTGCTACATCTGGTAAACAAGGATAAGCTATCAGCCGTCAGCCTTTGCAAGTTTAAACCCGATAGCTGACCCACTGATAACTCTTCCGGGATATCTGACCCACTGATAACTGATAACTGTTATGTCTCGTATTGGCAAACGCCCGATTCCTATTCCCAATAAAGTCACCGTCGATATCGATGGTGCTACCGTGACGGTCAAAGGGCCCAAAGGAACTCTCCAGAGAACCCTACCCACCGCCGTCACCATCAATAAAGATGGCGAAACCATCCTCGTTACCCGTCAAGACGATTCCCGTACCGCCAGAGAACGCCACGGACTCTGTAGAACTCTAGTGGCCAACATGGTAGAAGGAGTCGCTACCGGCTTTCAAAAACGCCTCGATATCCAAGGGGTGGGCTACCGCGCCCAGGCGCAGGGTAGTAAATTAGTTCTTAATGTTGGTTACAGTAAACCTGTGGAAATGGAGATGCCCGATGGTGTTTCCGTAGCAGTAGAAAATAATACCCAAGTTATCGTCAGTGGCATCGACAAAGAAGCGGTCGGTAACATTGCCGCTAAAATCCGCGAAGTTCGTCCCCCCGAACCTTATAAAGGAAAAGGGATTCGCTATCTTGGTGAAGTCGTCCGTCGCAAAGTTGGTAAAGCTGGCGGTAAAGGCGGTAAAGGAGGTAAAAAATAAACCATGAAACTTAGTCGCAAAGAATCAGTCCGTCGTCGTCACCAGCGTGTGCGTCGCAAAATTAATGGCACTGCTGAACGGCCCCGTTTATCCGTATTTCGTTCTAATAACCACATCTACGCCCAAATTATCGACGACGTGGCCCAACATACCCTCGCGGCCGCTTCTACCCTAGAGGCAACCTTGCGCGGGGAATTGGAATCCACCGCTACCCAAGAAGCCTCGGCTGCCGTGGGTAAACTGGTGGCCCAACGGGCCCTAGAAAGAGGCATCGAACAAGTGGTTTTTGATCGCGGTGGCAATCTCTATCACGGTCGCGTCAAAGCCTTAGCAGAAGCGGCTCGGTCAGCCGGCTTAAACTTCTAAAATATCCTTTCAACACTGATAAAACTATGGCAAAACGTCGCAAAGGCAACCGCGAAAAAGAAAAAGAAACCACTTGGCAAGAGCGGGTCATCCAGATCCGCCGGGTTAGTAAAGTGGTTAAGGGTGGTAAAAAACTCAGCTTCCGAGCTATTGTCGTGGTCGGTAATGAAAACGGCCAGGTGGGAGTGGGAGTCGGCAAAGCAGGGGATGTTATCGGGGCTGTCCGTAAAGGTGTGGCCGATGGCAAAAAACAGCTAATTGAAGTCTCCTTAACTAAAGCTAGTTCTATCACCCACCTCACCCGGGGCGCTTCCGGTGGCGCTCAGGTGCTTATGCGTCCGGCTGCTCCGGGGACTGGGGTTATTGCCGGGGGTGCTGTCCGTACCGTTTTAGAATTAGCCGGGGTGAAAAATATCCTCGCTAAACAACTCGGTAGCGATAACCCCCTCAATAACGCTAGAGCGGCTGTTAACGCCCTGGAAACTCTCCGCACTTTCTCGGAAGTGGCTAAAGATCGAGGCGTATCTGTAGAACATTTGTACACCTAAAGAAATCACCATGAAACTCCACGAAATCGCCCCCCAACCGGGGTCCACTAAACGCCGTCGTCGTGTGGGACGGGGTGTCTCGGCCGGCCAGGGCGCTAGTTGCGGTCTGGGAATGCGCGGACAAAAATCTCGCTCTGGGACAGGGACTCGCCCCGGTTTTGAGGGGGGACAAATGCCCCTCTATCGTCGGGTTCCCAAATTAAAGCATTTTCCTTTGGTTAACCCCCGTCAATACACGATTGTTAATCTGAGAAAATTGGCTTCTTTACCCGCTAATACGGAAGTTACCCTGGAAAGTCTGCTAAAAGCTAAAATTCTCACCAGTAACGACGGCCCTTTAAAAGTTCTGGGTGATGGTGAAATTACCGTTCCCCTCAAGGTTAAGGCCGCTGCTTTTAGCAATAGTGCTAAAGAGAAAATTACCGCCGCTCAAGGTACTTGGGAAGAAATTTAACGGAGACTCCGAGACAGGAGACTCCGAGACAGGAGACTCCGAGACAGGAGACAGGAGATAAAAGGCAAAAGGCAAAAGGCAAAAGGCAAAAGGCAAAAGGCAAAAGGCAAAAGGCAAAAGGCAAAAGGCAAAAGGCAAAAGGCAAAAGGTAAAGGGCAGCTTTGTTCTCCCCACACCCTACACCCTACACCCCACACCCCACACCCCACACCCCACACCCCACACCCTACACCCCACACCCACACCCTAACACCCAACCCCCAAGACCGGATTGCTATATCATAAGAAAGACAGGGGAAATCTTAAAAAAATCGAGAAAGTTTTCCCCCTCGATTACTTTTTCCCATAAAAAAACTGCACTAGAGGTAACTGTTAATGGTCGTCAGTCGTGATAAGGCTCCCACGGCACAGGAAACGTTTATGCAAATGGCACAAGCGGCCGGTTTACGCGGTCGCTTGTTGATTACATTGGGTTTACTGGTTCTGCTCCGTTTTGGGATGTTTGTACCGATACCCGGATTGGATCGGGCAAGATTAGCAGAAATTATTCAAAGTAACGCCGCTTTGGGAATCCTTGACCTGTTTACCGGGGGAGGATTATCGACGTTAGGGATTTTTGCCCTCGGTATTCTTCCCTATATCAACGCCTCAATTATCGTGCAACTACTCACCGCTGCCCTTCCTTCTTTGGAAGATTTACAGAAAAATGAAGGAGAAGCAGGACGGCGAAAAATTGCCCAAATTACCCGTTATGTTGCCTTTGGTTGGGCAATTATTCAAAGTATCGGTATTACTCTCGGTTTATTGGTGGCTAACGGCGTTGTGGCTGGAACTTTACCCTCGATCGCTGCTACGGTTCTCGCTTTAGTGGCCGGTTCTATGTTCGTGATGTGGATTTCGGAACTGATTACGGAACGCGGTCTGGGAAATGGAGCATCTTTGCTGATTTTTGTCAACATTGTCGCTGTTTTACCAAAAACCCTCGGTGATACGATTACTTTTGCTCAACAGGGTGGCCGACAAGCGATCGCTCAAGTGGTGATTCTCTTGCTGGTTTTCTTGGTGATGATTATCGGCATTGTTTTTGTTCAGGAAGGAACCCGTCGGATTCCGATTGTTTCTGCCCGTCGTCAGGTCGGTCGTCGTCTCTATCGGGAAAGAACCAGTTATCTACCCCTACGACTCAATCAAGGGGGCGTGATGCCGATTATTTTCGCCTCGGCAGTGTTGGTCTTACCTTTCCAATTGGTGCAAGCTTTACCCACGGATAACCCGGTCGGTCAGGTTTTAGTCCAGTTGGTTAATGCCCTGCGTCCCGATAGTTGGGGTTATGTGGCTTTTTATAGCTTACTGATTCTCGGTTTTAGTTTCTTCTACGCTTCCCTGATCGTTAACCCCAAGGATATGTCCCAAAACCTGAAAAAAATGGGGACCAGTATTCCGGGGATTCGACCGGGGACCGCTACTACTAATTATCTGGAAGGGGTGCTGAATCGTCTCACCCTTTTGGGCGCTCTCTTTTTAAGTTTGGTGGCTACTGTGCCGACTGTAGTAGAAAGCGCCACCGGTGTCACCACTTTTCGCGGTTTGGGGGCAACTTCCCTGTTAATTCTGGTGGGGGTGGCGATTGATACGGCGAAACAAATTCAAACCTATGTCATCTCTCAACGCTATGAGGGCATGATTAAACAGTAGTTAGATAGTCAGCCAGTGACCTTTTAGCGGTTACTGGTTGTTTTTTCCCTTAAAACCCTATATTTAATCCATGAGCAAACGGATCGGTGTGATATTTTTGGGACCGCCCGGATCGGGAAAAGGGACCCAAGCGGCAAAATTAGCGGAATCTCTGACGATTCCCCATATTTCTACCGGTGAAATTTTACGTCAAGCAATTACAGAGAAGACAGAACTTGGTCAGCAAGCACAAGCTTATGTGGAAAAGGGCGAATTAGTCCCCGATGAGTTGTTATTAGGTTTAATTCAGGAACGTTTAAAACAGCCTGACAGTGCTAAGGGTTGGATTCTTGACGGTTTTCCCCGCACGGTGGCACAGGCGAGCTTTTTAGACGCATTACTGGAAGAATTGGCCGATAGTTACACATTTGTGGTCAATTTGGCTGTACCAGATACGGTCTTGATTGAGCGTCTCATGCAACGCGGTCGTCAAGATGATACCAAAGAAACGATCGCCCGTCGCCTACAGGTTTATATCGACCAAACTGCCCCGGTTTTAGATTATTACGGTCAAAAAGGGACTCTTAACCATATCGACGGTAATCAACCGATGGACACGGTTACGGCGGCTTTAACAGCAGTTGTGACTCCTGTTTAGAGTTTCTCTCAGTCAGTGATCAGTTATCAGTAATCAGTGATCAGTCAGTTGTGAACTAAATCCAGTTATTAAAAACTGATTATTTATTCCCTCTTTTGCCTCTTGCATGAGTGCCTGTCCTGATATGTAGCCTATACTCAACGGATTTAGTATTATAAGTTTTTTATATAAAACAAGCTTTAATAGTTGAGAATATTTAAATTTACATTTCGCAATAATTGTCTTTTCCTAAGAATTTATTGAAAATAATTCTCATTTGTTTACGAGGTTGCAATACTTCCAGCGATTATGGTATAATTTCGCAGTATGAAATGATAGGTTTTTCTGTGCTTTTTAGGGTTTTAGCTATCTGTTGATCCTGAAAACCCTTGCTAAATCTACACTCACCTATTCAGCAACAGCAATAAATGGAGGTTAAAGAGCCTTTTAAAACCCAACCCGTTGATCAATTAATTGTGTAGTTTTGTTGCAAAGAGAAAGTTTTTTTGACAAAAAGAACAAAGTGTGCTGCTGAGTGATCTATATTGCTTTTATTTGTTCTCCCCACACCCTACACCCCACACCCCACACCCTACACCCTACACCCCACACCCCACACCCCACACCCTACACCCTACACCCCACACCCTAATCTCCTAGAAGGGAAACTTTGCCCTTACCCCTGCGTCTTGGGCCTCTAAGCAAACAAGTGTCACGCTTGCGATAGAATAGATTGGACTTAGCCTAAATGGGGTCAGCGAAAGAATGTGCGGAATTGTTGGCTATATCGGAACCCAAACAGCGATCGATATTCTCCTAGCTGGATTGGAACGTTTAGAATATCGGGGTTATGATTCGGCAGGGATTGCCACAATTCTCGAAGGTGAATTACATCGAGTCCGCGCCCAGGGAAAACTCTACAATCTGCGGGAAAAATTAGAACAGGAAGTTAATCCCTCCCAAATTGGCATCGGTCACACCCGTTGGGCAACCCACGGCAAACCCGTAGAAAGTAATGCCCATCCCCACACCGATAATAGTCAACGGGTGGCAGTGGTACAGAATGGCATTATCGAAAATTTTCAGGCATTAAGAACAGAATTAAAGGAAAAAGGCTGCATATTTGACTCGGAAACCGACACAGAAGTTATTCCCCATCTAATCGCCAGTTATCTACCCAAACCTACCGATGAAGAAGACTTAGGGGTGAGTCCTTTCCTCAAGGCAGTTTTAAGGGCAATTGAACGTTTAGAGGGTGCTTTTGCCCTAGGAGTGATTAGTCCCGATTATCCCGATGAATTGATTGTGGTGCGGCAACACGCCCCTTTAATCATCGGTTTTGGTCAAGGGGAGTTTTTCTGTGCCTCCGATGTCAGTGCTTTGGTTCCCCATACCCGGGCAGTGCTGTCCTTGGATAATGGCGAAATCGCTCAGTTAACACCCTTGGGAGTAGAAATTTATAATTTTGAAGGGAAAAGAGTCCGTAAAAGCCCCAGAGTCCTCGATTGGAGTCCGACCAACGTAGAAAAACAGGGCTATCGTCACTTCATGCTCAAGGAAATCCACGAACAACCCGGAGTGGTGCGCGACTGTTTAGGGACCTATCTGCATCCCCATTGGACAGCACAAAATGGGGATAATGTCAACCCGATAAATCTTAATTTTTCTGAGGAAATTTACGAAAATTTAGAACATATTCAGATTTTAGCCTGTGGAACCAGTTGGCACGCTAGTTTAGTGGGTAAATACTTGATTGAGCAGTTGGCAGGTATTCCCACAAGGGTACAGTACGCCTCGGAATTTCGCTATGCACCCACCCCCCTGATGCCCAATACTTTAACCATCGGGGTGACGCAATCGGGGGAAACAGCCGACACTTTAGCGGCGTTGGAAACGGAAAAACAGCGTCGTTTAGGATTAGGAAAAAAATATCAGGCCCGGATTATCGGGATTACTAATCGCCCCGAAAGTACCCTAGCACAAATGGTCGATCAGATTATTAATACTCAGGCGGGGATCGAAATCGGGGTGGCGGCAACTAAGAGTTTTACCGCCCAGTTATTGGGTTTTTATCTCTTAGCTTTGGATTTATCCTATCGTCGTCAAACTCTGTCTTTAGAGAGAATCGAGCAAATTATTAATCAAATGCGATCGCTGCCAAGATCGATCGAAACTGTCTTAGAAACACAGGAAAAAGCGATCGAAGAATTGGCCCATGAATTTAATGACACCCAGGACTTTATTTTCTTGGGACGGGGGATTAATTTCCCCATTGCCTTAGAAGGGGCTTTAAAACTCAAAGAAATCAGTTATATTCATGCGGAAGGCTATCCAGCCGGAGAAATGAAACACGGACCAATCGCGCTTTTAGATGCAAAAGTTCCCGTAGTAGCGATTGCGATGCCGGGGGTAGTTTATGATAAAGTTCTCTCCAATGCACAGGAAGCAAAAGCAAGGGATGCGCGGTTATTGGGAGTAGTTGCTGACAGCGATACGGAAGCACCAAAAGTCTTTAATGATTTGTTGTATGTGCCGGAAATTGAGGAATTATTATCGCCAATTTTAACAGTAATTCCCCTACAATTGCTCTCCTATCATATCGCGTACCGTCGCGGTTTAGACGTGGATCAGCCGCGCAATTTAGCCAAAAGTGTCACGGTGGAATAGGGTTCGGTTGGGGGAGATTCAGCTAATCTAAGGATAGGCGGTTAAAATGCGTCTTAGCTTACATGGGCATTTTAATTTTTTATTCTTGATAAACATCTTGTCGGTGTCCGATTCTAGTAACCTTTATTATTTTATCATTATCCTCTATTGTGTAAACAATGCGGTAATCACCAACACGAAGCCGATACATTTTATCTTCTCCTTTTAGTTTTATGGCATAGAACGAGTTAGTTAGGACGCTTTCAATTTTCAAACTCTTATCGGTCAAGGGTTTCAGCGATTGATTGTCCTAACCACCCCGCTCTTTGCTATACAACACCAGAGGGACGGGGATCTTGCTGTAATTTCTCAAGACTGTCACTCACCCGTTGCCTAATCGAAGAAGGTAATTTTTTAAATTCTTTAGCCGCAGAGGTTTTCAATCGAATTTGATAATTACTCATCGAATGTATTTTCTGTTTCTAATTCTTGTTTTAATTCATCCCAAGAAATTTCTGATTCATTTTCTCGACTACGAGAGACTAAAATATCAGAAAAGTCTTCCCAAAGCTCTCCCCATTCTTCTAAGTCAATGAGAACAGCTTTCTTTTCCCCTTTTTCATTAATCACAAAGTTAATTCCTTTCATAATTGTTTGATAACTTGAACTTATATAGGAGCGATCGATCTTTGTGTCCTTTGTGTCTTTGTGGTTTGTTCCACCTCCTCGCCAGTTTTAAGTAGGTAGGCGTTAAAAATTATCAGATGCCCCCCTTATCAAGGGGGGACTAAGGGGGGATCGGCACTCCCCTTATCAAGGGGGGCAGGGGGGATCGAACCTAAAATCCATCTTTAATTCAATTATAACCAGCTACTTAGAATATATTTTACCCAGAAAACCTAAGAGATCCCCCGATTTTCAGTACAATATTACTGCAATATTAAAAGCAGTGAACAAATAAACAGCGATGATCACCGGCGAATTAAAATCCAAAATAGATAAACTTTGGACAACCTTCTGGAATAACGGCATTAGTAACCCGCTTTCGGTAATCGAGCAGATTTCCTATTTACTCTTCATCAAGCGCCTAGATGACCTAGAACTAGCTAAGGAGCGTAAATCCCAAAGATTAGGCGAAAACCTCGAAAATCCCACCTTTACCCCCAGCCAACAGCATATCCGTTGGTCCCACTTCAAAAATCTCGATGATGCCGAGACAATGCTCCAGATTGTCCGGGATGAAGCGTTTCCCTTTATCAAAGATCTGGGGCAATTGTCCAAGGGTAGCACCTACGCTAAACACATGAAGGACGCGGTGTTTCTCATCGCCTCCCCGGCCCTGCTGGGGACAGTAATCGAACAAATTGAAAAAATCCCCATGGAGGATCGGGACACCAAAGGCGACCTTTACGAGTATATGCTCTCGAAACTGAGTACAGCCGGGACTAACGGACAGTTTCGCACACCGCGCCATATTATCAAAATGATGGTGGAGTTATTAGCGCCGGGACCCCGGGAGGTTATCTGTGATCCGGCCTGTGGCACAGGAGGCTTTTTAGTGGCGGCTGCCGAGTATGTGCGGGAGTTAAAGGACAGTGAGGGGGGACGTTTGCTCCATGAACGCGGCAACCTAGAGCATTTCAATAACCAAATGTTCCACGGTTTTGATTTCGATGCGACGATGTTACGCATTGGCAGCATGAACCTGATGTTACACGGTATCGAGCAGCCGATTATCGAGGCCCGGGATTCCCTATCGGAGGATCACGCCGGGGTAGAGGATAGTTTTACCATGATTCTGGCTAATCCACCGTTTAAGGGTTCGGTGGAGAAGTCCACTATTGCCAAGGATTTATCGAAAATCATTGACACCACTAAAACCGAGTTATTATTCATGGCCCTGTTTTTGCGCTTGCTGAAGACGGGGGGAAAAGGTGCGGTAATTGTGCCGGATGGGGTGCTATTTGGCTCGTCCAAGGCCCATAAGGACATCCGCACCATCTTGGTAGAAGAACATAAGCTAGAGGGGGTGATATCGATGCCGTCGGGGGTGTTTAAACCTTACGCGGGGGTATCTACTGCGATCCTGATTTTTACGAAGCTGGGGGTAAGGGAAAAGGGGACTGACTTCGTTTGGTTTTATGACATGGTGGCGGATGGTTTCTCTCTCGATGATAAGCGCCAACCGATTGCCGATAATGATATCCCAGACTTGCTGCGCTGTTGGCAGCAACGCGACTCCGCTAAGGATACCAATCGCACTTCGACAAAGCTCAGTGACCGCACAGGGAAGGCGTTTTTTGTGCCTCGCGAGGAGATTCAGTCCAATGCTTATGATCTATCAATTAACCGTTATAAGGAGATAGAGTACGAGGAAGTGAGCTATGAGCCGCCGAAGGTGATTTTACAGAAGTTAAGGGCTTTAGAGGCTGATATTCGTCAGGATTTGGACGCATTAGAGGAGATGTTAGGAGATTAGGAGATGAAAAATCTACAGCCATTAGACCTACATCCTCTCAAAACCGAATCCGAGTATGAGGCCGCTTTACTGGAGATTGAGTCGCTTCTGGAAGTACCTCCGGGGACACCGGAAGCAGCGTGCTTAGATTTGCTTGCCACACTGCCATCCGATCCCCCCCAACCCCCCTTAAAAAGGGGGGAGAAGAGTTTATAGTAGGGTGGGTTAGACGGCAACAATCTAGGCGTTAAAGTCAATCTAACAATCCGTCGTAACCCACCGATTTAGTCCACCGAAAGGATATTTGATTTATGTTTGAAAATAAGATTGATCAGGTTTTACACGCATTAAAGGAGATGTTGGGATGAAGCTATATACAAGTAATAAGGGTGTTTTTCCCGATGACTGGAAAATAGTTAAACTCGGTAGCCTATGTGATTTACAAAATGGCTATGCCTTCAAATCAACGGATTACGTTGACTCTTCTAATACACTGAGTTGTCGAATGAGTAATATTCGACCAGATGGGGAATTTGATCTAGATTATCATCCAAAATTTCTACCTGATCCATACGCAGATAAATATCAACAATTTTTGCTGAAAGATAATGATGTCATAATTGCTATGACCGACATGGCAACTGAACCGAAAATATTAGGAGTTCCAACTGTTGTCTCTACTAAGGGCAGAAATGTTTTACTTAACCAACGTGTAGGAAAATTAGTCATAAAAGATAAAGACTCTATTTTTTTTCCCTATCTCAAGCGTGTTTTAGGTACAAATAGGGCAAAACAACATTATTTACGGTTTGCTGGCGGCGGAGTGCAGATAAACCTCAGCAAGGAAGACTTATTAAGCCTAGAAATCCCCCTCCCACCCATCGAAGAACAGCGAAGAATTGCGGCAATTTTAGATAAAGCGGATGGGGTGCGACGCAAGCGCAAAGAGGCGATTCGGTTGACTGAGGAGTTATTAAAATCGACTTTCCTAGAGATGTTCGGTGATCCTGTTACTAATCCGAAAGGGTGGGAGATATGTGAACTTCAAAATGTCTGCAATAGGGTGACTGACGGTACACATCAACCTCCTAATTGGGCAGATGAGGGGATTCCTTTCATATTTGTAAGCAACATTGTTAATGGTGAAATTGATTTCAAAGTAAGCAAGCATATCACAGAAGAATCATGGTTTGAGCTAACTTCCCGTTGTCCTATCGAGATCAATGACATTCTCTATACAACGGTTGGTAGTTATGGAAATGCCGCATTGGTAAGAACCAAAAATCGTTTTTGTTTTCAGCGACACATTGCACATATTAAACCAGATTCTCGAACTATTGAGCCAGAATTTTTGTTGGGTATGATGCAATCAGATTGGATAAGACAACAAGCAGATAAACAAGCAAGAGGGGTAGCTCAAAAGACCCTTAATCTTAGAGAGTTGAAAAAATTCACGATTTTCACCCCCCCCATAGAAGAACAAAAAAAATATGTCAAGCTCCGTCAAGGTGTTGAGAAGCAATTGAGTTATTATCGATCTGCCCTTGAACAATCCGAAAATCTCTTTAATTCCCTTTTACAAAGAGCATTTAGAGGGGAACTGTAGCCATGGCAGCTGGCGGATTACTGCCATAATCTTGTGGGAAATGCCATTAAAAAAGACCGTTGGACAATTAACCAAGATTCCTATCATCTCACACTGTCACTAGGGAAAAACCTAGATAAAATAACCGAACTTGCTGTTTTTTTATATAACTGTTAAACAATAATCAGGTAAAATATAGAGATAGCCAAAACTTTGGGAATAATAGAGTTATAGACTGGGGAGCGCAATATGGACTCAAACTTCTCCTTCCTGCGAGATCAATTCCCGACAATCTACGATCATGCCAGCCAAGCGGAGGGATTAGTCTTCAGCAACCCCCGGGCCAGTTGCTTCTATACCCGTTTTGTCCTAGAACAAATGGTCTGCTGGCTCTATGAAAACGACCCCTACCTGCAACCGCCCCGGGACAATAGCCTAGGCGCTCTTATCCACGAGCAAACCTTTAAAGATAACCTTAAACCAGGACTTTTCGGCAAAATTCGCACCATCCACAGAATCGGCAACAACGCCGCCCACCATACCAGCCCCATCAGTGAACGGGACTCCCTGCACCTGATCGAGGAACTATTTCATCTCACCTACTGGCTCGTGCGCTACTATGGGCAGAATGGGCGAGAATTGGGCGATATTCGCTTCGATCGCCAGAAGATACCCCCGGCCGCACCCCCCGCTCCCAAACAACTGCAAGACCTGGAAAAACGCCTATCCCAAAGCGATGCCCTGCGCCAATTGGCCGAAGCAAAACAGCGCCAAACCGAGGCCGAACTGGCAGCCGCTAGGGCCGAACGGGATGCCCTCCTCGCCCAAAATCGAGCAATCGCTGACCAGCACGACTACAACGAAGCCGACACCCGCCGCTACCTGATCGATGTACTACTCCAAGAGGCTGGCTGGGATACCAAAGCAGCCAACGTCACCGAGTTCGAGCTGCAGGGGATGCCCATCCAAAAGCCCGGAGATACCGGACGCGGTTTCGCCGATTATGTACTATGGGGCGACGACGGCAAACCCCTCGCCGTTGTGGAGGCAAAACGCAGCAGCAAAAGCCCCGACAGCGGCCAAAATCAGGCCAAACTCTACGCCGACTGCTTAGAAAAAAACTACAACCAACGCCCCGTTATTTTCTACAGCAACGGCTATGAAACCTATCTCTGGGATGATCTCACCTATCCCCCCCGTCCCGTCCTCGGTTTCCTGCGAAAAACCGAGCTAGAACGGCTAATTTTCCGCCGTTCCCACCGTAAACGCCTCAGCAACACCGCCATTAACGAGGATATTGTCGGCCGCCCCTACCAGAAAGAGGCCATCCGCCGCATTACCGAAACCTTTGAAGAAAAGTGCGCCCGTAAGTCCCTGTTGGTTATGGCCACGGGAACCGGTAAAACTCGAACTGCGATCGCATTGGTGGAACTGCTCAAGAGCGCCAATTGGGTAAACCGAGTCCTGTTTCTGGCCGATCGCAATGCCCTATTAAAGCAAGCCTATCGAGCCTTTCAGCGTCATCTACCCAGCGTTACCGTCCTGCATCTGACCCGCAGCAAGGACGTGACGGGGGCTAACGTCCTCTTCTCCACCTATCAAACCATGCTCAACGCCATCGATCGCATGGATGCAGAGGGGCGAATCTTTGGGGTGGGTTATTTTGACCTAGTGATCATCGATGAGGCCCATCGCTCCATTTATCAGAAATACGGCGAAATATTCGATTATTTTGATGCCCTGCTGGTGGGGCTAACTGCCACGCCGCGCTCGGAAATAGACCGGGACACCTACCGCATTTTCCAGCTACCCCAGGGCGTGCCTACCTTCGCCTACGAGTTAAATGATGCCGTTAGGGATGGCCACCTCGTCCCCCCCAAGGGCGTTACTGTGCCGTTTAAGTTTCTGCGTACTGGGGTTAAATACAGTGAGCTAACCCCACAGGAGCAGCTAGACTACGAGGAGAAGTTCCGGGACGAGGAAAGCGGCGAACTACCGCAGGCAATTAACGCAGCTGCCTTTAATGACTGGTTGTTCAATATCGACACCGTGGATCAAGCATTAGAATTATTGATGCAACGGGGGCTAAAGGTCAACAGTGGCGATCGATTGGGTAAAACGATTATTTTTGCCCGTAATCACCGACACGCCCAATTTATCTGCGATCGCTTTAACAGTAACTATCCTCACTACAAAGGCCATTTCGCCAAAATTATTGACAGTCACGACAATTACGCCCAGAGTCTGCTCGATGACTTCAGCGAAGCCAACAAAGAACCGATTTTGGCCGTCTCGGTGGATATGCTCGATACCGGCGTAGATGTGCCGGAAGTGGTCAATTTGGTCTTTTTTAAGCCCGTATTCTCCCGGGTGAAGTTCAATCAGATGATCGGGCGCGGGACCCGTCTCTGTCAGGACTTGTTTGGGCCTGGCAACCATAAAACCGAGTTTCTGGTCTTTGACCTCTGCGGGAATTTCGAGTATTTCGAGCAGGATATCGATGAAACAAGCCAGAAAATACCCGAAAGCCTCACCAGTCGCCTAGTGAAACATCGCCTCGAGTTGGCAACCCGTCTCGCTCCCGCCCAGCCAAGCGCGACACCTAGGGCAAGAGAGCAGTCCTCTACTTACAAAGTCGATCGATCCGGCGACCTATACACGAGTTTGCTCGATGCACTCCATCAACACATCGCCACCATGCCCCGGGATAATTTCCTCGTGCGTCGTCGCTTGCCGCAGGTGGAGACCTTTAGTCAGCGCCAGCGTTGGAACAACCTGAGTCAGGAGGACGCGGCCACCATTGCCGACTGCTTGGCCGGTTTACCCAATAGTCTGCCCAATGAGGATCCCCTGGCCAAGGAATTCGACCTTCTCTGTGTGAAACTGCAATTAGCCATTCTCAAGGCCGACCGTAGTTATGAGCGATTGCGGGACAAAGTGCGGGATATTCTCGGTCAACTGGATACTAAGCCCGATATCCCGATGATTAAGGGACAATTGGCCTTTATTCGCGAGGTGCAGGACGAAAGCTGGTGGACCAGAGCAACGCCGTCAATGGTGGAGGGGATTCGGGTGCGTGTCCGGGATCTGGTCAAGTTTATTGATCGCCAAAAGCAGCAGATCGTGATCACCGATTTTGTCGATGAGATGGGGGAGGTGCAGATTGTCGATATTCCCAACACTTCGACACGGCTCAGTGACCTCCATCAGACCGGTTTTAGTCGCGAACAGTATCGCCGGAAAGTCGAGGCCTATATCCGTCAGCATCAGGATCACCTTGCGATCGCTAAGTTGCGGCGCAATATCCCCCTAACGGAGACGGATTTATCTGCCCTAGAGGAGATGCTATTTTCGGCCGCAGAAATTGAGAGCCGTCAGCGTTTTGAGGAGGTCTTTGGCCAGACAAAAAGCCTCAAGCTCCTGATCCTGGAAATCGTCGGACTTGATCCCGCAGGGATCCGCGTAGCGGCACGCCAAGCGGCTAAACAAGCTTTTGCCCGTTATTTGCAGGGGACAAACTTCTCGGCCAATCAAATCCGTTTTATCGAAAATATCATCGATATCCTCACTAAAAACGGAGTTATCAATCCGGGGGCGCTCTACGAGCCTCCCTTTACTGATAACCATCCCGAAGGGCTAGATGGGATGTTTAATGATCAGGAAGCTGATCGGATCGTCTCGATTGTGCGATCGTTTAATGAGTCCGTTGATGCGGTCTAAGAGTAAGCGCGGATGAAGAAATAAAAGCATGAAAACTGACACGATTTTTTATCAACTCTTTCAATCATTCCCCTCTATCTTCTTTGAATTAATTCAACTCCCTATCAGCGAAGCGAATAACTACCGCTTTGACTCAGTGGAAGTCAAACAACTTTCTTTTCGTCTT
>NZ_JADBUB010000102.1:0-51146 GCF_020245865.1 Microcystis sp. M169S2 | reverse complement strand
TTGACTGGTGCAGTTTGAGCATTTGTACTAAAAGTTCCAATACCAGCGCAGCTTATAGACTCTAACAAGTACCGAAAACTAGCACCCATAACCTTGAAAACTCAAACTGTAGGGCAGGGCATATCCGAACAGTATAATCTAAGCCTGGGGAAATAAGGTCGCTGTTTTATTGGCATTAGGGCGAAACCCTTACCCTTACTGCATGGGGCTTCTCAGAAAAAATTGACAAGCCGTTACTGAGTACATTTTCCCTTGAAAATTGACGTTCGGCGTGAGCTCAGTCGAACGCTCAGTCGAGCCGTCGAGCCGCTGTACTGTTGACTGTATCTAGAGTAGAGCGATTCTGTGGAGTTGGCTGTATAGTGATCGCTAACCTTATGGTGACAGATGGTGTCATTAATCTCTAGAGTAAGCGATTCCCTCTGTAGCCATGTTTTTGCTGGTTTTCAGCCCCGAAACAAGCTATAATGGTCTAAGGGTCGAATTTGAAAAATTTTGCCTCAAACCCTATCTGCGTAAGAACTTCAGGAGTTTGTGTTCAGTAGTCCGTTAGTATTATATTGCTTTAACTCAGGCTCTGTAAGACTTTTAGCCATAGCTAGTATATTTATACGGGGGAAGTTCAGTCATACTTCAACCTAACCTAAGTTCTAACTGACGAGGATTGAGGGAAAAATTGACTCTTTACATAATGACGTGTTCTACTTCTAAATTCTGATTTTTAAAGCGTCGCGCCACTTCTTGCGACTTGACGATCGAATCCCCAGCTTGTTCGGTAAATTTATTCGAGTCGGTGGGTTGCATTCTGAACTATGATAAGCCAGTGTCAGAGGTCTAGTATAGCGTGCTATCTGGGCAATTACACGGCGATCGGGTTTTCGGTGAGTGATAATGAGATTAATGAAAAATCAAGGGAAGTGAATTATTATTGGAATTATCCGATCTTTCCGTTAATAGATGATGATTTTCTAGATGCCTAACAAAAAAACACGACAACAGTGGCTCGAAGAATTTTATAGAGTACATGGAGACTCTTATAATTATTCATTAGTAGAGAATATCGATTCCTCCACAAAAATTAAGGTTATATGCCCTAATCATGGAGAATTTGAAATCACTCCAGGACATCATAAAAATGGGGTTGGATGCCGTAAATGCTACTTTGCATCTCAGAAGATATCAAAGGAAGAGTTTGTTCGTCGCTCCGAAGAACACTTCGGAAACCGCTATAACTATTCACTGTTTACCGAGCTTCCTAAAGTTGGTGAGCGGGTCAGTATTTCATGTAGAGAACACGGCGTAATTTTTTTACAAGAACCTCGAAGTCATATGCGAGGGCATACAGGATGCCCGCAGTGTAAATCGATGATTTTGTCTGGGTCTCAAGAGGAAATAGGCAAAATCAAAACAAAAGAGGATTTGAAAAAAAGCTTTATCGAGCGGGCGATTAAAATTCATGGTAATAAATATGATTATAGCGAGTTCGAGTATTTAAAGTCCAGTACAAAAGGAAAAATAATTTGTTCAGAACATGGAGAGTTTTGGCAAACTCCTAGCAACCATTTAAGAGGTAGTAATTGTCCAGAATGTTCGCAGGAGAGTAAACATAAAGATACCTTCAAAAATAAATGCAAGGAATTGGGCATCGATTATTGGAGAGCATTGAAAAGACGCGAGGCGGGATTGCCTGAAGAAAAAATTTTTGAAAAACAATACGTTCGTGGTTCACGAGAAATTAACAAGGTCGTGGTATTTGGAACCGAATATCCTAATCTTGAGGAGGCAGTAAGGTGTTTAAATCCATCTGCTAGTAGCACAACAATAAGCCGGTGGTTAAAAGAAGGAATAACGCCGGAAGAAGCTTTTGAGCGAATTCCTAATCCAGGCTATGCGGAAGGAATTATTTATTTGGTTACAAATAAAATATCTGGCAAGCAGTATGTTGGATTAACAATTCAGACTCTAGAGCGTCGCTGGAAATACCATATAGAACAGGCTTCCGCTGGACATATCAAAGGTGCTGAATCATTACACCACGCGATTCGAGAGCATGGTTCGGATACTTTTGAAATACGAGAAATAGATCGAGGAACTTGTAAAAAAGATCTTGAGAATAAAGAGAGAGCGTGGATCAAAAAACTAAATACTTTGGTTCCCAAGGGATATAATATTTCTACAGGTGGGGTCAGCGGTGGATCGCACAAAAAAGTCACCTATATCGATGACATCCGCTTTGAAAGTGTAGAACAAGCTTCAATATATCTCTCTAGGACTCGAAATATTAGCCTTTCTGCGGCGAAAAAAAGGATTAGTCTAGGGCGTATCGATATTAAAACTCCTGCCAAACCTGGCGAAAGCCTAGTAAAAACACAAGTTTACAAAGCTTGGAGCCGAATAATTCACTGTGTGATAAATCCCAATTCCAAAAACTATATACCAGGAGTTGAAGTTCATGATTCATGGCGTGATTTTAAGCGGTTCCTACAAGATGTTGGTCATCCGCCTGAAAAAGGTATGGTATTTTCTAGGCTAGATAAAAACCAAGGATTTTTTCCAGAAAATTGCGCTTGGCTTACGAGAAGTGAGGCAAGTAGGCTCAATGCCGAACAAACCCAAAAGAAAGGTAAGCTTAGGAAAAACAAAGATAAAAATAATCGGGAAATTATGAATCACAAAGTAAAAAGTTTATCTGATTGTATGGAAATACAACTCGAATTACCTTTAGATCTATCAGTAGGTACAGCAGATAGAATTATTGTTGAAGGTATTCAAACTCAAGACCGGAAACCTACGAAAACTTTTTTTCAAACCGCAAAATCTTTACAATTGCAAGGAGATCCGGATTGGTCGGTTCAAATCGACGATCGATAATCAGGTTTCCCTCGATCGCTCGAAATCCTGACAGATCGATCGCTTCCTCGTGAAAATTATCCTAGAAATCTATTCCCAAGTAAAAGCGAATCGAGAACATTTTTTAACCCGCTCTCAAACAAAGTCGGATTTCCAAATATGAACCGCTCGTCGGGCTAAACTTTCTTGACGTTTAGCGATCGTGTCCGGTGTCCATTCCTCTGGTACTATATTTCTCGCTAGAGCATAATCGCTTTGTTGGTAAATCTCTTGTTTATCTGTATAGTATTGATTGCCGATTTGACGATTCAAATTAGCTTCTAAAGGAATCAAGTTACCGATCCGATAGGTCATTTCCTCGATCTCGTTATCGAGAAAGTCAACGCGCCATCGATCGCTCGGCGATTCTGGTAGAATATGCTCGATCGAGAATCCATCTTCCGCTATATTAGATCGACCCGATTCGTCCATTTCTAATTTCCAGAGAATATATCGAACCAGTTTTTTCTTTTGACCTCTGGTAGAAATCGAAAGAATCGAAAAATCCTGCACGAACTTAGTATCCGTGACATAAACCGATCGCAAGCCCTCGAAAACTTGCCTCGGAGTCGTCATTTCGCCATTATTTATGGCGATTGCTATCTTATTATAAATTCCTTCTAGCTCATTCGGGTTAAGACTACTGACAATCGTGTATCGAAACGAAATTATACAAACCAATTTTAGTACGCGAGTGAAGTTCTCGCTTGAAAATTTATTGTATGCCGAGAATAAAACTGGATAGGCTTGTTTTACGCCAAATAGTTCAATTTCTCGAATATAAGGGATATTATCTGGAGTATCTTGCCAGAATTCATCATTGGGATTATTAAGAGCGATAAAAAGACCACTATATTCTTCGAGTTGTTCGAGTAATTTAAACGCGCTTTCAGCGTTTTGTATAGACTCTCGAACCCATTTAAATAAACGTTCCCGTCTTACTCTCGTCCGCGTGAGGCTGAGATAGTAACGTAGGAACTCGGGGAATTTTTCCATTGTAACGGTATCAATAATTCCTCTCCACTGTCGTTGTCCTTCTCGCAAATCATCCGCCCCTCGGAAAAGAGAAAACAAATAATTTTTTAATAGATCGGTTGAACTTAGCTCTATCCCTCTAGCGTTTAGGGTTTCGAAAACCGTATACGCATTCAATTCATCTTCAACATTAATCTGAATAAATAAGAGTCTTTTGGCAACGGTATCCGTTAAAAAAATTGCCAGTTCTTTTCCACTGTTAACTACGCTTGTAAGCTTTTGCAATGAATCCGAAAAGTATTGAAAAGCTTTCCATAGGAGTTGGTTGGATTTTGCGAGCGTTCGAGGATTGCGAGGAGGTCTAAAGTTAATGAGACGACTTTGATAAAAATCATTATTATTTTCATTCAAAATTAATTTACTAGATTCTTTTAAAGAACCCAGATCTTTATTACTCAAATAACCGCTTTTGAGAAGCTGTTGTCGTTCTATATTCGCTTCCGCTTCTTCCCCCCGATCGATTAACGTTTGAATTTTTTCGATAATCGCTATAGCGAGAATACTAATCGTTACCAATCGTTGTTGTCCGTCAATAATTGTAAAATCCGTATCCGATCGCTGGGAACCCTGTAAAACGATCGCTCCCATGTAATGACTAGAATCGGGGTTTTCATAGAGCGTTTGAATATCCTGCCAGAGATCTTCCCAATTTTCTTCCTTCCACGAATAATCTCTTTGAAAAGGGGGAACTCGGTAGATTTTGCCATTGCCGATGAGATCGCTAAAATTGCTGGTTCGGGTATCTAATAGATGAGTACGGGGCATAGGTTCGATCGGCAGTCAGTTCATCACTTCTAACTTACCAAATATCGGCCGATCGTTTACCCGTGTTAAAAACCACCAAAAAAAGGATGGCCTCGCGGCCATCCCTACAAACCTTTAAACTACAGCCAAATTAGTAGCGGCCGGCATTGGGTTTATGAACAATAAAGCTCATGGTTTGACATTGTTTGATGTTGTCAAAAGCGATAACGCGGATGTAGCAATCAGAATATTCAGTGCGGCATTCGCGAACTTCATTAAGAACTTCTTGGGGGCCAGAAACAGAGAATAAAGGCAGTTTCCACATCGTCCAATGATAATCCGCGGGTTTGGGATCTTTTTCAAATTCCACAGCAGGAATATAACCCTGATCGATCATGTATTGAATTTGTTTAGCAATTTGTTGATCGGTGAGGGGAGGCAAGTAGGAGAGGGTTTCGTAACGCTTCTCTTTAGGTAAAGTTTTCATGGGTTTCTTGATTCCTTATGGGTTGGGTAGATCATCAACATCGAGATTTAATTCCGATGTCTCTGGTTGACTTATAGCAGTACGGGTGAGACGTTCCAAAAGTTGCCGACGATGTTCGGTATTGTCATTAATAATTCCCGTTTTTACCATCTCTGGCAAGAACTCTAAAACCTGTTCGGCTAGATGTTCTCTTACCGTCATGATCCGCAAAACTAACTCTTTATTCTCAGTCATTAACCCCGCAATATAGGCCTCGCCATCCTGAATGGAATGGCTAGAAGTATAGTGACTCAGCCAAATAGCCAAAGTGGGATTAGTTTCTGACAATTGATCGATAATCGTGCGAACCGCTTGGTAAGTTAGGTAACTTTGTAAGACTTTCGCGGTATCTTGAACAACTTTTTTCGGATACATTTTATACAGTTTTCAGTTATTGGCTAGACAGTTATCAGTGTTGAAATTCTAGCGACTGCTTGCCGATTTTGGGCAAGTCCCCGGCATTATTTTGCACCGATAACTGCTAACAACCTTCTGAATGGCTGTATTAGAGGGTATCCATAGCCTCGAACTCGAATTTGATTTCTTTCCAGAGTTCGCAAGCGGCAGCCAGTTCAGGACTCCAACGGCAAGCTTCCCGGATAACGTCGTTACCTTCGCGGGCCAAGGAGCGTCCTTCGTTACGAGCTTGGATACAAGCTTCCAGAGCCACACGGTTAGCGGTGGCACCAGGTGCGTTACCCCAGGGGTGGCCGAGGGTTCCACCACCGAACTGTAAGCAGGAATCGTCACCGAAGATTTCCACCAACGCGGGCATATGCCAAACGTGGATACCACCAGAAGCAACCGGCATTACCCCGGGTAAGGAAGCGTAGTCTTGGGTGAAGAAAATACCACGAGCGCGATCTTCTTCTACATAGTCTTCACGCATCAGGTCAACAAAACCCATCGTGATGCCGCGTTCACCTTCGAGTTTACCGACAACGGTTCCCGAGTGCAGGTGATCACCACCAGAGAGACGTAAGCACTTAGCTAAAACGCGGAAGTGGATACCATGATTTTTCTGACGGTCGATAACCGCGTGCATTGCCCGGTGAATGTGGAGCAGTAACCCTTTGTCGCGGCAGAATTTCGCCAGGGTGGTGTTAGCGGTGAAACCACCGGTGAGGTAGTCGTGCATGATGATCGGGGTTTTGATTTCGGCGGCGAATTCAGCCCGTTGCATCATCTGCTCGCAGGTAGGAGCGGTTACGTTGAGGTAATGTCCTTTAACTTCGTTGGTTTCTGCTTGGGATTTAACGATCGCCTCTTGGACAAAGAGGAAACGATCGCGCCAACGCATGAAGGGTTGAGAGTTAATATTTTCGTCGTCTTTGGTGAAGTCTAAACCACCGCGGAGACATTCATAAACGGCACGACCATAGTTTTTAGCGGAAAGGCCGAGTTTGGGTTTGATGGTGCAACCGAGTAAGGGGCGACCGTATTTGTTTAATTTGTCCCGTTCAACGGTGATACCGTGGGGAGGACCTTGGAAGGTTTTGATTAAAGCGACGGGGAAACGGATATCTTCTAAACGGAGACCGCGTAGAGCTTTGAAACCGAAAACGTTACCAACGATCGAGGTGAGGATGTTGGTGACGGAACCTTCTTCAAATAGATCTAAAGGATAGGCAACGAAACAGAAGAACTGGTTATCTTCGTTGGGTACGGGTTCGATATCATAACAACGACCTTTATAGCGATCGAGGTCGGTTAAGTTATCGGTCCAAACGGTGGTCCAGGTACCTGTGGAAGATTCCGCCGCTACTGCCGCACCTGCTTCTTCAGGAGGAACTCCGGGTTGGGGTGTTACCCGGAAGCAAGCTAGTAGATCGGTATCTTTGGGGGTGTAGTCGGGGGTGTAGTAGGTCAGGCGGTAGTCTTTTACGCCGGCCTGGAAACCTTTGGATTTGGCTTGCACCATTGGGATTATTCCTCCATAAACTGCATGATTAGTCGCACCTGTAAAATCTCGCCGTCAACCGACATAGATTTTTCTTAAGCTCCTGTCCCCTGCTGCTAGGAGCGAAGTTAGGGAGCAATTTTCACTAATGTTTTTTTCAACTGATCATCTTAACACGAACTTTATCCTATTCTGATCATTTTTTTTCTCTATCCCTAAAATTTTGATTGTTTTTTTTTCTCGGGGGGATTAGTTTCTTTAATCTGTCGTCATCTAACTTTGACAATCTCTACAAAAACACAAAAAAATCAACAAAAATTTACCTGATTGACGCACAGAAACTTCTGCTCATCAGGCTTTGAGCGATTAAAACTACTCTTTAATTGAGGAAGATTATCAATAATTACAACCTCAAAAAATTGTCGGCAATCGCTAAATATTAACTGGATTTCTAAGCAATTATACCCAGTACCTAGAGGACAGTTAGACAGCAGTGAACTCTAGATAAATTAGGTCTAATTACTCAGTAATTATTGTTGAGATTTTTGGCTTGTGAACGATTATTTTCCCCTTCAAGAATTATGGTTATTGTTGCCATTAAAACGATGACGTTCTGGAAATAGCGTGACCAACAACTGATTGATATAGACCTTTCCGACCACCGATGCTTGATTCGGTCGGTTAGTAGTAGATGCTTGTTCTCTGGTTTCCGGAGGACTGGCCTCGGCGACCATTTCCTCGCTATCCCAAGGACTGGCCACGGTTTCGGCGACCACTTCCTCCACAGACGGGACTGGGGACACTTGACTGACTACGGGTTGCGGTTCCGGTAAAGGGGGCTTTTCCGGTTCCGATGGGGTTGCTGACACCTCGATGGTAATTTGACGGGAAGTATCTCCGATCAGGGAGCCGGATGGCACGAGCGACATCGCTGCCACAGAAGCATTAAAAATGGTTGTGGTTGACCCAATACAGGCATTTTCACCGATTTCACCCCGACCGACGACGAGAACACCTGTACCTAAAATTGCTCCCGCACCGATAGCAATAACACCCTGATAGGCGGTTAAAATTGTTCCCATACCCAGGCAAGCACCCGCACCGATAATTATTTGGCTATTGGGGGCTGCTCGGAGAATCACCCCCGGAGCCACGATCGCACTCTCATGAATGGTGACATCACCATTGACATAGAATTCCGAGCGGCTAATAGGTTGAACGGGGGGTAAGGACATAATTGACAGTTACTCAGTGATCAGTGATCAGTGAGCGGGGGTTAGGGGGTAGGGGTTAGAGTTTCCGGTATTTTTCCCGGTCTGCCAACACCTAACACCTATCTCCCTTCACCGATCGCCGAGTCCTGAAATTAAGGGCGTTGAATAATCGATTCGAGAACACGACGTTTCGCTTGGGAGTCAATCCCGATCAGACGAACGTATTCCCCTTGATGGTCGCGCAGACAGGTTTCTAAAGCGGCCACCACATCGGATTCGCGACTGCTCTCGATCGGGGTGCAGCTTTGCCAAGAACTGGTTTTAAAACGACGTTTATCCGCGTGTTCGGCCCCGATTTTGTGACCTTGGTTCAATAAAGAGCGAATTTGAGTGATCGTTTCTGCGGTTAAGGTACTGGTTAAAGTGGCAGTACCGCCGCCAGAAGAACCAGAAGCATAGCTTTTGAAACTCGGTTCAGCAACGGTGGCGGTTTTACCGTTGCCATTGCTAGCCACCGAACCATCGGGACGCTGGATCACCGTTTCTAAAACCCGTTTTTTGGCTTTAGCATCGATACCGAGTAAGCGGACGTATTCGCCGCTATGTTCCCGTAAACAATCTTCCAAAGCAGTAATTACATCAGATTCGCGATTGCTTTCGATCGGGGCGCAACTCTGCCAAGAACTGGTTTTAAACCGGCGTTTATCCGCGTGTTCGGTGCCGATTTTGTAGCCTTGGGCGAGCAGGGAACGAATTTGAGCGATCGTTTCCCCACTTAAGCTACCACTGCTGCTATGACTGGCTCCGTTACTAGCGGGGGCGCTGTAGCTGCTGGCTTTGCCGCTGCCGTTACTAGCGGGGGTGCCGCCGGGGCGGTGAATAATCATTTCGACGACCCGTTTTTTCGCTTGCGGGTCGATCCCGATCAGGCGGACGTACTCATCGCTATTTTCAGTCACGATCGCTTCGATATCGCGAATGATGCCCGCTTCGCTCTTGGTTTCGATCGCAGGTCCAGTTAACCAAGAACTGGTTTTAAACCGGCGTTTATCCGCGTGTTCGGTGGCGATTTTCAGCCCTTGGGCCAGCAGGGAACGCACTTGTACGGACAGGTCGGAATGCCCGTTACCGTTGCCATGACCGCCGTGGACGGCGGTGGTGGTGCGGGCCGGTTCTCCCGGGGTGTCTTCGGGGCGCTGGATAATCATTTCCAGTATGCGCCGTTTAGCGGCGGGATCGACTCCGATCAGGCGGACGTATTCGCCTTGCAGGTCTCTCAGGGAGGCTTCTAGGGATTGGGATACCTGTTCTTCGCGGCCGCCGTCGATAAAGCCGGCACTTAACCAAGAACTGGTTTTAAAGCGGCGTTTGTCAGCGTATTCGATGCCGATCTTGTAGCCTTGGGAGAGGAGGGAGCGAACCTGCGCTCGAATGTTTGTATTTAAACTCATAGGTGTCACCGAATTTCTATATAGCGTCTCATTAGCGATGTTTATAGCGGCTGCTGGTGCAGGAGTCGCTGGGCTGTGGGCTTTGACCGGGACGCTGGGGGCGAGGTCGATATCGACAATGTGACGAGTGAAGGCTCGATCGATTTCTGTGACATCGGGTAAGCGATCGGCCTGTTGTTGGCTGGTGATCACGGAACCGGATGGCACGAATTTCCCTGCGGGGATTTCCACGTCTTGAACGAGGGCGTGCATCATGACAATGCAATCGGCCCCGATGCGGGCATTAAAGACGGTGGAGCGAAAACCGATAAAGCAGCGATCGCCCACATAGGCTGGCCCGTGAATGAGTGCCATGTGGGTGATGCAGCTGCCCCGGCCGATCCACACCGAATATTCTCGGCCGTCATCTCCCACCACACGGCTTTTTTCTAAACCGTGGATGATTGCTCCGTCCTGAATTTTGCTGTCGTCGCCAATGTGAAAGGGGGTTCCTTCATCGGCGCGGATGGAAGTCCCCGGAGCAATCACCACTCGCGCCCCGATCTCGATAGCGCCACTGAGGTTAGAAAAGGTGTGGACTTTGGCACTCTCGTCTATGCGCGTTTCCTCTGGGGATTTGGTCCGCTTTTTCGGACTAGCCGCCGTTGTGCGGACGACCATAGTTAGTCTTCCTCCATACTGAATTTGGCTGGCTGGTTGTTAATTAACTGTGTTTGGGTCCTATCGATTTCTAACCGGATTGACGAAATTCGTCTCTCTTGCTGTAGAGGGTGCGATTTTCTACGGTTATAGTGTCAATAATCCCCACCACCATCGCGTCAAGGGGGCGATTGTTCTGCCCGTCTTCGATCCGAGCTGCTCCTCCCCGGGACACTAGCACCCATTCATTAAGCCCCGCTCCGACAATATCACCCGCTACTTCATATTTAGGCAAAAGTTGCCCTTGAGCGTCGATGAATTGCAAAAGCAGAAGTTTCACTCCCGTCATACTGCGCGGTTTCAGGGTGCTAACGACGGTTCCGCAAACTTTGGCAATTTGCATGGAATTTGTTTACACTAAAAGTTAGTTGCGCTCTAGATTCGTCTTAAAGGTTGTGGGTTAACACTTTCACGAAACTGTTCCACGGCTTCTGTATAACGAATGGGAAGAACGTATTCGAGGTTTTCGTGGGGACGGGCGATGATGTGGGTCGAGAGAACCTGACCACCTTTAACACGATTAGATGCCGCTTCTGTCCCCGCCGATACGGAGGCCTGTACTTCCGAAACGTCCCCTCGGACGATGACGGTGACGCGACCACTACCAATTTTTTCGTAACCTACTAGGGTTACGCGGGCGGCTTTCACCATGGCATCAGCCGCCTCGACGACGGCTGGGAAACCTAGGGTTTCCACCATGCCCACTGCAATTGACATAATATTTTTGTCTCCTAATGGTTGGCTTTCTTCGACTCTATAGATGCGGACCCCGATCAACGGTGTTTAATAGCTGCGGAATTGCTCTACTTCTTCGGTGTAGCGAATGGGCAGCACGTATTCGAGGTTTTCGTGGGGACGGGCGATGATATGGGTAGATAGCACTTGTCCTCCGTTAACCCGGTTGGCGTTTTCCACTCCGGCAGCCACAGAAGCTTGCACTTCTGAAACGTCTCCCCGGACAATGACAGTGACGCGACCACTACCGATCTTTTCGTAACCCACTAGAGTCACCCTGGCGGCCTTGACCATGGCATCGGCCGCTTCCACAACGGCGGGAAATCCTAGGGTTTCAATCATTCCTACTGCAATTGGCATTTTTTTGTTCCTCGCTTGTCAAGCCAAACTAAACTATTAATTTCGTTAGCGTTATCAACTTTGTTTCAGTCAAATTCTTTCCTTGTTACTTTTCCTGCTCTAGCTTTGGTGGCAGTCGGGATCGTGGCAAGGTGGGGGTAAGACCATCCTAAATTTTATCTCGATCGTGACTGTTTTCATCCACTAATTTTATTTTCTAGGGCTGGTTGGTAAAAATTTGACGAGTCAGGCAAAATTATCAACCTAAAAAAAGCATAGGAAACTATGACACCTTTGACAATATAAAACATTATGATTATTTCTCATCTTCCGGTTAACGAAAGTTAATCATTCTTTCCCTTCGTTCATCAGCCTCAGCAATTCTCAGGACATTGACAGCTAAAACCTTTGCTATGACTGCATTTGCGCTTTAACTTTTCTCTTGGCAGCTCGATTGTCTCTGCTGGATTTACTGGCAGATAAAAGCCTATTTTTCGCTGATTTCGGCTTTTTTATAATTTTTTTATACTATATACGGCTGGGGTTGGGGAGTGGGGAGAGGGGAGTGGGAATTATGAATTATGAATTATGAATTGGGAGCATCCCACTTTTGCCATAAGCAATTATACTTAGACTAAATGAGAAGTGCTTAGTGGGATGCTCCCTTATGAATTGGGGAGTGAGGGAGCCTTTTTCAGTGATCAGTAAACAGTGAAAGGAAAACTCACCTCTGATCACTGCTCACTGATTCTAGCGATCGATCTCACCTTCGTAGGGTTGGACACCGATCGAGGGATAATTATCGTGGTTAGGGCTGAAAACTTCTAAGACTGCATGAGCTAACTTTTGGAAAAAGTCGGGACTCTCGTGCAAGGATTTAAGTGCCGCTTCTAATTCCGGACGGGAGAAATCGAAGCCTTGGGAGCGAGCTATCTCTAGTAATTGCTGAGGATCTTGGGTTGAACGCATTTTTTGACCCAATTCTTCGTTTTTAGCGGCTAAGGCGAAAAAGTCGAACACTTGATTTTTAGACATATAAATACTTTTCCTTTGATGATTAAAGGTGTGGCCTCGGCGGCGTGGAGGTTAAACTGCCTAGTATGGTTTATTTTTATCCTACCAGTCAGGAGATATCCTCAAAGCAAAAGTTTCGTTTTTATTTGCTTGTATAGCTGAGTATGCTTTTTCTGGGGTGTGGGGTGTGGGGTGTGGGGAAGTGGGGACAATAAATAAAAATAATCTCCTCAATCCTCAATCCTAACTTTTTGGCCATCGGGGCAGGCCATAGTCAGAGGATAAATAGCCTAAAATAGAAACCTGCACTCTTGTTTCTGTAGCCAGCATCATGAATAAATCCCCACGTCGTTACCATATCACCACCTTTGGTTGTCAGATGAATAAGGCTGACTCCGAACGCATGGCGGGTATTTTAGAAGATTTGGGGTTTCAATGGTCTGAGGATGCCAACGAAGCCGATTTAATCCTCTACAATACCTGTACAATTCGCGATAATGCCGAACAGAAAGTATATTCCTATCTCGGCAGACAGGCTAAACGCAAACAAACTCAACCTGATCTTACTTTAGTTGTCGCTGGCTGCGTGGCCCAACAGGAAGGGGAACAATTATTGAGAAGGGTTCCCGAAGTGGATTTAATTATCGGTCCCCAACACGCCAACCGTTTGGGAGACTTATTACAACAAGTTTTTGACGGTTCCCAGGTGGTGGCTACCGAACCCATCCACATCATGGAAGATATCACCAAACCGCGCCGGGATAGTAATATTACCGCTTGGGTGAACGTCATCTATGGTTGTAATGAACGCTGTACCTATTGTGTGGTTCCGGGGGTGCGCGGGGTGGAACAATCGCGCACTCCTGCGGCAATTCGAGCAGAAATGGAACAATTAGGACAACAGGGTTATCAAGAAATCACCCTTTTAGGTCAAAATATCGATGCCTACGGACGGGATTTACCCGGAGTGACGGCAAGCGGCCGACATCTGCACAATTTCACCGATTTACTCTACTACATTCATGATGTGGCCGGCATTGAACGTCTCCGTTTTGCCACCAGTCACCCCCGCTATTTTACCGAACGTTTGATTAAAGCTTGTCAGGAATTACCTAAGGTTTGTGAACATTTTCATATCCCTTTTCAATCGGGGGATAATGATGTTCTCAAGGCCATGAAACGGGGCTATACTCAGGAAAAATACCGACAAATTATTGCTAATATTCGCGATTTAATGCCGGATGCTGCCATTAGTGCCGATGCGATTGTCGGATTCCCCGGAGAAACAGAGGCACAGTTCGAGAATACTTTAAAATTAGTCGATGAGATTGGTTTTGATCAATTAAATACGGCAGCCTATTCTCCCCGTCCTGGCACTCCGGCCGCTATTTGGGATAATCAATTAAGTGAGCAGGTAAAAAGCGATCGCTTACAAAGATTAAATCATTTAGTGGCCACAAAAGCCGCTGAACGTTCCCAAAGATATTTAGGCAGAATTGAGGAAATTTTAGTGGAAGACGTTAACCCTAAAGATGCTAGTCAAGTTATGGGAAGAACTAGAGGCAATCGCTTAACTTTCTTTACGGGAAATATTGAGGAATTGCGAGGCACATTTGTTAAGGTTAAAATTACCGAAGTCCGTCCCTTTAGTTTGACGGGAGTGATCTTTTAAGTAGTGGTGCAAAACTAATTTCTTGGTTAGGAGAGGCAATAGGCAATAGGCAATAGGCTTCGGCCGTGAGCTCAGCCGAACGGCAAAAGGTAGTTAAATATGTGTAACTAATTTTGCTTAGGTACTTAATAGTTAACAGTGACCCCTCTTATTCAGGGGGATTCCCCCGCCTATCGGCACCCCCCTTATCAAGGGGGGCAGGGGGGATCAAAGGCAAAATCTATCTTCAATTTGATTATAACTAATTACTTATTTTATGGATATTATCGCTATTTTGCAGCAAGATTATCAAAGATTTCCCCTCGATCAAACCTATGATATTTATGCTGATAACGTTTATTTTCAAGACCCTCTCAATCAATTTCGGGGGATTAAACGCTATCGGGAAATGATTGGTTTTATGAGTCAATGGTTCCAAGCTATCAAGATGGATGTCCACGCAATTGAACAGCAGGGAAATATTATTAATACCCGTTGGACATTGCACTGGACAACTCCTTTACCTTGGCGGCCTCGCATCGCTATTTCTGGACGCAGCCAATTAACTCTCGATGACAATAATCTGATTATTTCTCATATTGATTATTGGGATTGTTCGCGCTGGGATGTGCTGCGTCAACATTTACCTTTTCCCAGTTCTTAACCACATTTTTTAACCAGAAAATGCCGACCAACGAGCGCTCGTTTGCTTGACAAAATCCTGTAAAAATGCTAGGCGTTGATTTTGTTCCCAGACCTGTTTAACTTTATTCTGCAAACTCGTCCAATTCCAATCATTATTCAGTTGCTCGTTAATTTCCTGTTCTTGGAAATATTCAACTAAACTTAAACCAGCTAAACGAGTTAGATAGGCTGCCCCAATTCCCTGCACTGTACCACCGGCAATATAAGTAATCGCATTTCCCTTGAGAATCGTTCCCAATGCCTGGGTTGTCACCTCTACCATGCCCAATTGTACCATCATTTTCCCCAGGGTAGTCATGGCTGTTTTTGCTTGTTCAAGAGACATTTTTTGTTGATAAATTGCCCCTAAATCCACTAACATTTGAGCGTTAGTGGCTGCCGCTAAAACTAAATCTAGGGCCGCAAGAGGATTAGCAAAAGTGGCAGTAGCGGCTATCCATTGGTATTGTTCGATAACAGGTAAAGCCTTTTTGCGTCGGGATTGATTAAGTAATTGTTTGGTTTCCTTGACTAATTCGAGCGCTTGTCTCCAGATAGTTCCCAGAACTAATTCGGACTTTTCTTGTTCGATAATTTGTCGGAGATAATTATCTAGATTATCAATAACAATAGCTTGGGGTTCCGTCCATTCCTTGATTTCTCCATTGCTTTGATGTTGACGAACTTTTAGGGGTTCAGGGGCAGCGGCTATGGCTAAAATATGATGAGAGGGAATAGTTTCTTTCAGTCTTTGTTTCAGGGAAAGGAGTATTTCTTCTCTGGTTTCGGCGGGTAAACGATCCTGTTTATTCAGTAACAGGATAACACGCTGGTGCATTTGATCGAATTGCTGGAGAATTTGCCATTCGGAATCGTTTAAATCCCCATTGATCAGATACAAAACTAAGTCGGCTGCCAGAGCTTTTTTCTGGTTAGCGGTGGAGTCGAAAGTTAGAAGCGGTTCCGTTTCCAGAAAAGCGATAGATTCCCCAAAGTTGCCGTTTTCTAGTAGTTTTTTTAGGGCAGTTTTACCAGTTTTTCTAGCACCAGTAATGGCAATTTTCAGGTCTTGGCGACTAAATTCTTGATTTAATTGGGTTAAACTGATTTTGAGTGAGGTTAAGTCTTGATTGGGGTCTTCTTTGGCCAGATAATTAATTATCTTCTCGGCTTTGCTAATCGCTTGTTTAACCTTTTCTAGACTCAGGGGAGTGGGATGGGAAAAATCGATTTTCGTGTTGGGTTTTTGCCAAAACCAGATACCAGCACCAAGAGCAATCACACCGAAAATACCCCATGAACCGATTTCGCTCAGTGTACTATTGAGAGTTTCCCCCAGGGTGAAAGCGATGGTAATGCCTATCCCCGTCACTAAAATCGGTTTACCCAATCTTACCGTCATTTTTCCTCATCCTCGCCAACTGCTGTGATTATTCTAGCTTTTTTGTGCTGGATTTCATCCCAAACTCAACTTTTTAGCCGACAATTCCTCGCAGGTGTCCCGGCCGCTCTTGCCTAAAAGGCCCTAGATATGTCATAATGATCGATTGCGTGTAAATTTACCCGATCCCCTGTTGTTATGGCTAGTAAAAAAGGCGTTCGCCTAATCATCACTGTAGAATGCACGGAATGCCGCAGTAATCCCGATAAGCGTACCCCCGGCGTTTCTCGCTACACCACCAGCAAAAACCGTCGCAATACCACCGGCAGACTGGAAATCAAGAAATACTGTCCCCACTGCAATAAGCACACCGTCCACAAGGAAATTAAGTAAGCACACTTTAGTTAAAAAGTCAAGCAATCTTTACAAATCTATGAGCTACTATCGTAAACGTCTCTCCCCCATCTCCCCCAGTCAACCGATTGACTACAAAGATACCGAACTCCTCCGCAAATTCATTACCGAACGCGGCAAACTTCTACCTAGACGCATCACCGGTTTAACTTCTAAACAACAGCGAGATTTAACCGAAGCGGTAAAACGGGCCCGTTTAATGGCTTTATTGCCTTTTGTCAACCAAGAAGCCTAAATTCAGTGATCAGTAATCAGTAATCAGTGAACAGTGATCGCTGAAAATAACACATATAAGTAATAGGACAAAATTAACTTCTTGGTGAGGATAGGCACTCATGGAAGAAGTAATTGGATATGTGTAATTAATTGTATCTAGCTACTTAACTTAAAACTTAAACCTGATAACTGATAACTGATAACTGGTCACTGATAACTGATAACTGATAACTGATAAGCGATCTCAGTATATTGGGGTTGCTTTCTCGTTTTTGCAAAGAAATATATCGAAATGGGCAGCCGATAGGAAAATTCGTGCGAGAATCTAAAGAAATTGTTAAATCGCCCTAGGAGTAGCCAACGATTTTGTGATTATCGATCCAAATCCACCAATTAGCACAAGGGGAGGCTCTTATGGAAAAGCAGCCATCAGAAATCGAGATCGAGCTAGATGCACAGCTAAAAGAGGAGGATTCCGAGCAGTTTCTGCGTAGTATATTTAATTCCGTGCAAGCGTCGATTTTTGTGGTGGACGTGCTGGAAAATAGAGATTTTCGCTATGTGGGAGCAAACCCCGTTCATGAACGCTGGACAGGATTGCGTTCATCGGATATTAAAGGCAAAACTCCCGAACAAATCCTTCCCCCTGATGATGCGCGTAGTGTGCGGCAACATTATAGTGACTGTGTGCGTTACGGAACGACTATTTCCTACGAACAGTATTTACCTTTTCAAAATATACCCTACTGGTGGCTAACGACTTTAACACCCCTACGGGATAACAATGGAAGCATCTATCGTTTGGTGGGAACCAGTACCAATATCACCGAACGCAAACAGGCCGAAGAAGCTTTAAGATTACAAGCAGAACGAGAACAACTACTGGGGGTAATGCAGGAAAGAATCCGGCAATCGTTGGATCTTGATCGCATTTTGCAAAGAACCGTTAAAGAAGTGCGACAATTTCTCAACTGCGATCGAGTGTTAATTTATCGTTTATTCCCCGATCGTAGTGGCATGATTGTGGTGGAATCCCATACTGCGAGGATTAATTCTGTCTTAGGAAACAGGATCCTGGATCCCTGTTTTAATTTATCCCCAGAACGTCTGGAAAATTATCGTCGCGGCAGGATTCAAGTTATTGAAAATGTCCATAATTCTGGACTTGATCCCTGTTATCGCAGCTTACTCACCTCTTTGCAAGTACAGGCTAACCTGGTGGTGCCAATTATCTGCGATAACCAACTTTGGGGGTTACTAATTGCCCAAAACTGCCAAAAAACTCGTCCTTGGCAATCCCAAGAAATCGATCTGCTCAAACAATTAGCCATTCAAGTGGGAATTGCCATTCAACAAGCGGAACTGCACCAACGGGTAAAATGCTTGAATACTGCCTTAGAATCGGAGGTTCAGCAAAGAACCGCCGAATTGCAGATGACTTTGAAGTATGAAGCATTAATCGGACGGATTACCGAAAAAATTCGCGATAGTCTCGATGAAAATCATATTCTGCAAACTACCACTAGGGAATTAGTGCAGGTTTTACCCGTAGAAAGGGCCCAAATTGAGCTTTATGATTCCAGTCGCAGTCAAGCCACCATTGTCCACGAATATACCACTCAAGAGCTTATCTGTCAGGGAATTACCCGTCAAATTAGCGATTTTCCCGAAATCTATCAACCGCTGCTGCACAAACAAATTTTACAATTTGTTGATCGTCTTCCCCTTGGTAATCCGCAAATTGGTCGTGTTAACCGTTGCGCTTGTGCTATCTTTGACGATCAGGGCTTTTTGGGCAATCTTTGGCTAATTCGACCTGCTAATCAGATTTTTAACTCTTTAGAAACTAATTTGATTCAACATATTGCCACCGAATGTGCGATCGCTATTCGCCAGGCGCGACTTTACGAATCTTCCCAAGCACAAGTGAGGGAATTAGAGAAACTGGAAAGATTAAAAAGCGAATTCCTGAAAACCCTTTCCCATGAACTGCGAACCCCGATTACCAGCATTCGTCTAGCGGTGGAAACCCTAGAAAGTCTCCTAGAAGATCAAGGGATCGAGATCGATCCAGAGAATTCGATCGGTCAACTGTTGCAAATTCTTAACATTGAATCTCAACGTCAGAGTAAGTTAGTTAATGATCTGTTGACTTTAACCTATCTGGATGCGGAAAGCGAACCCCCGGCGATCGAAACAATCGACTTACTTTCTTGGCTACCCTTATTAGTGGAACCTTTTCGCACTCTCACCCGCGAGCGACAACAGCAGTTAATTTTAGATATAGATGGGGATATACCGGAGATTAACACCAGTCTGTGTCATATCGAGCGCATCATAGCGGAATTACTGACCAATGCTTCCAAATATACCCCAGAACAAGGAATAATTCGGGTAAATGTGAGGCGTGCGGACGAGCAAATATTAATTAGTGTGAGCAATTCAGGGGTAGAAATCGTCCCAGAGGAATTATCAAAAATATTCGCCCCTTTTTATCGCATTCCTAACCACGATCCCTGGCGCTACAGTGGTACTGGTTTAGGTTTAGCTTTGGTCGGCAAACTGATTAAACCCCTGAATGCTACCATCGATGTCACCAGTGCCAACGCTGTCACCACTTTTACCCTCACCCTGCCAATCTAGTCGAGCAGAAAACTTTTTAGAAAAAAACCTTGCAATTATTTCGAGGGCGTGCTATATTGATAAAGGACTGAAAAAAGCCGAGATAGCTCAGTTGGTAGAGCAGAGGACTGAAAATCCTCGTGTCCGCGGTTCAAATCCGCGTCTTGGCATCGGAAAAACAATAAAATTTGCCCTGTATTTACTTTCTAGTCTGCTAGGTTTTGTAAATGCAAGAATAGGCGGTGAGAATGCGTCTTATAGCGGTGTGCAGTCGTATGAGGTACAGTTTCACGAGCTATAAACCATGCTAGGCAAAGCTTGGTTTGTATCTCACTCAAGCGCTTACCGCTATAGCTTATAAGTAATGATATGGGCTGCCTATCTTCCCTCGGATTTGGCTCTTCAGTTCACAGTAACGCACAGAAAACGGGTTTCTCGGAGAAACCCGTTTTCTAACTACTCATGCAAAACTGAAAAGTCTCCCGAACCAGCAATTACTTTTTGATTTTGGGCTTGACGTAAGCGGTCACGGATTAAGATAATCTAACAAGTATGTACGACAATGAAATCCTAGACTCTAGCAACTCCTTAAATAATCCTCTCGATGGGAGCGATCCGGATCAAGCAGCGGAAATCCCCCCCGATCCCGAGGAAATGCTTTCATTGCTTACTTCTGCTCATGTCAGCGAGAGGATGATCGCGGCCCGCGCCTTTTGTGAATTGCGTGACGAAAGAGCGATCGCACCTTTACTAGAGATGTTAAACGATGTCTGTCCCCTAGTGCGTGTCAGTGTCGCCTATGCTTTGGGACGAAATCCCAGTCTTAGCGCCGTGGAGCCTTTAATCGATTTACTGGCCAGAGATTGGAATGGTTACGTCAGAAAAGGGGTAGTTTGGGCCCTGGGTAACTGTGGCGATCGCAGGGCGATCGAGCCTTTGGTTCATGCTCTCAAAACCGATATTTCGGCGGTGCGATTATGGGCTGCCAGTAGTTTGGCTCAGATTGCCAAGGTCAATTATGAAGATATCATCACCGTGTTGCCGCCTTTAATTGAAGGATTGCGCCGAGATTTAATCGCAGCGGTGCGGAGTAATTGCGCTTGGTCAATCGGTCAATTATGCCGAGAATTGCCCTTCAATGTGATTTATGCCACGGCGATCGATGCTTTGATCGAGGCCTTGGTGGAAGATGAGGATTTAGGTGTCAAGGAAGATGCTAGGGGTGCTTTATTAAAAGTGGGCGACCCGAGAGGATTACAATTGATCGAGGAATTAGAGCTTGAAGGAATTATCTAAACCGCTAATTTTGGGCGTTACAGGGGCATCAGGGCTGATTTATGCTGTCCGTACTCTCAAATATCTACTTTTAGCCGACTACACGATCGATCTAGTGGCCTCCAGATCAGCTTACACTGTCTGGCAAGCGGAAGATAATATTCGGATGCCGCCAGAACCGGAGCTGCAGGAACAATTTTGGCGCAGTCAATGCGGGGTGATGGAAGGGGGAAAATTACGCTGTCATCGTTGGGGGGATGTGGGGGCAACGATCGCCAGTGGTTCCTATCGCACCCTTGGTATGGTAATTATTCCCTGTAGCATGAGTACAGTGGCTAAATTAGCGGGGGGGTTAAGTTCCGATTTGCTAGAAAGAGCGGCGGATGTGCAGATTAAGGAGGGCAGAAAATTGGTTTTAGTGCCGCGAGAAACCCCTTTTAGTTTAATTCATCTGCGTAATTTAACCACTTTAGCCGAGGCGGGCGTTAGAATCGTGCCAGCAATACCGGCATGGTATCATCATCCCCAATCGATCGAGGATTTGGTCGATTTTGTCATCGCTCGTACTCTCGATCAGTTAGATATCGATTGTGTGACAATTAATCGCTGGCAAGGACATTAACAGTTATCAGTTATCAGTTATCAGATGTAAGTTTTAAGTTAATTAGTTAGTTAGTTATCTTTATCTTTATACCTGTTTACTGTTTACTGATCACTGTTTACTGATCACTGAGTCAAGGGAGGTAAAAATGGGCTGGATTATGGTCTTATTTGCGATCGCTGTAGGCGGATTACTGATCTGGCAGAATCTGGGGGTGATCACTTTGGTCTTTTTTGGTGGTATTATGACGGTAAAACTGCCCCTAGCTGTCTGGGTGTTACTTTTCACCCTAGCGGGAATTATCAGTGGTTTAACCCTGCAATTTCTCTATAGTTTTGGTCGTCCTTTGGCTGCCCCAAAAGCCTCCCCTCGTATAGCGAATAATCCTACAGTACCACCGCCATCTCCCCGACCTACCTATATTCAAGATACTGCTCCGTCTGCACCCCTTCGACGTAGCTCAGGGCAAGCGAGTAACGATTGGGAAAGAGATAGCGGTGATGATTGGAATTTTGATACACCCCCCCTTCGACGTAGCTCAGGGCAAGCCGAAAAACCGACGATCATTCAGGAGCGGGAAGAATTCCCGCCTAGGCTGGCAGATCAGGAAAGAGTTGATTTTGTCAAGCCACCAAGTGACAGTTCTCAAACCGGCTCGGTTTATTCCTATAGTTACCGCACAGCCAAACAGACTCGCGGGGAAAAAGCAGATCAAGTGTACGATGTCAATTATCGGATTATTACGCCCCCCGCCGAGGATCAAAACGGAGAACGGGAAGTAAACAAAGGGGATGAAGAGGAGTGGATTTAACTTTGACAGAGACAGAACCGGTGCTGATCAGCTAAAATTTGCTAAAAAGGCGGTAAAAAAAGCCTAAAAAACTTAATAATGCCCAAAACAGCTAATTGGGGCTTGCTCAATAAATCTAAAAACCTTGTTGGGTAAGACTTTTAGACTTTTTGGAAACCAAAAAGTACCAGATCTGGGAGTGATCGGGTGGAAAATTCAGGTACTTTTTCCCTGAAAATTAGGTAATTGACCAAATGAAAATCGCTAAAACCCTACACCCTACACCCCACACCCCACACCCCATACCCTACCCCCACCGAAAAACTTTTTGCCGCAAACCCTGATTATGTCCCTCGTTGGCTCTCTGGTTAGTTAAAGAAAAATCTAGGCTAATCCGATAATACCTGCTGGCAAATCCTGCTGGGGGGGGTTTATCTGTTAAAATTTCTTGTCGTCGTGAAGTGAAGCGGGAAGAGTATGCGAATTCTATTTGTGGGTGCCGAGGCCGCTCCAATTGCCAAAGTTGGGGGAATGGGGGACGTAATTGGGGCATTACCGAAAGTCTTGCGTCAGCTAGGTCATGATGTGCGGATTTTTCTACCCTACTACGGTTTTCTTCAGGAAAAAATGGACATCCCTTCCGAACCCATTTGGTCAGGATTCGCCATGTTTCAGGATTTTTCAGTCTATGAAACGGTTTTACCCGATACAGATATTCCTCTCTACCTCTTTGGTCATCTAGCTTTCTCTGGACGCAGTATCTACGGAGGCGAAGATGAGGCCTGGCGATTTACCCTATTTGCCAATGGTGCGGCGGAATTCGCCTGGAATTACTGGAAACCGCAAGTTATTCACTGTCATGATTGGCATACGGGCATGATTCCCGTCTGGATGCACCAAGACCCCGATATTAGCACCGTTTTTACTATCCATAATCTCGCCTACCAGGGTCCTTGGCGGGAGGCATTAGAAAAAATGACTTGGTGTCCTTGGTATATGCAGGGCGATAATACCATGGCCGCGGCGGTTCAATTTGCCAATCGCGTCACGACTGTCTCTCCCACCTATGCCCGTCAAATACAGACCCCCATTTATGGCGAAAATTTAGAGGGATTATTGTCCTATATTTCCGGCAATCTGGTGGGGATTGTCAACGGCATCGATACGGAGGTGTATAACCCGGCTAAAGATGTTTATCTTAAGCAGAATTTTACCCCAGAAACCATCGAAAAACGTCTGGCTAATAAAATTGCCCTGCAAGAAGAAGTGGGGCTACAGGTCAGCAGAAATGCCTTTGTCATGGGGATGGTGACGCGTTTGGTGGAACAAAAAGGTATTGATCTAGTGATGCAAATTTTAGATCGCTTTCTCACCTATACTGATGCACAATTGATTATTTTAGGTACAGGAGATCGCTATTATGAAACCCAACTATGGGAGATGACTTCCCGTTTCCGGGGGCGAATGTCCCTGCATCTTCTCTATAGCGATGCCCTTTCCCGTCGCATCTATGGGGGGGCCGATGCTTTGTTAATGCCTTCCCGTTTTGAACCCTGCGGCATTTCCCAATTAATGGCCATGCGTTACGGTTGTATTCCCATGGTACGCCGCACCGGTGGTTTAGTCGATACGGTATCTTTCCACGACCCAATTCAGGAAAAAGGAACAGGATTTAGTTTCGATCGCTATGAACCTTTAGACCTGTTTACCTGTATGATCCGGACTTGGGAAAGTTTCCGTTATAAACAGGATTGGCAAAAACTACAACAACGGGCAATGACTCAAGATTTCAGTTGGTATAAATCCGCTTTGGAATATCTCAAAATCTACAAACAAATCACCGGACAATCCGATCAATTATCCGATGAGGAAAAAGATAAATTTGTCGCCCTGACTAGCAGTTAAATCCTGATTAAGTAGGGGTGAAGATATATCACCCCTACTGGCTAGAAATTAATCGGTAACGGCGTTGAGAAGAACTTCCGCTAGGGTCATATCTTCCATATCATCGATAGTAATTGTGTCAACGATATCAAATTTAGCCCCCGCCGATTCTAGCTGATCGTCTAAAGCTTTAAGAAATTCGGTTGCTTGTCGATCATGGCCTACTTGAATCAGAGAAATGGCTAATTCTTCATCCCTATCGAGTTTTCGAGAAGCTTCGATAATTTGACGCATCACCGCTTTGCGATCATCTGGTTCTCCGTCGGTAATCACCAGAATAGTTTCTCCGTTGGGTTTAGTTTTGCCAGCAGTTTTGCGCTGAAAATAATTATTGAGGGCATCTTGGAGAACAGCGGCTAGGTCTGTCCTCCCCATGGGTTCATTTTCTTGATAAATTTGTGTCACCTTATCGGAAGTAACATTATCATAGCGTCGGAAACGTCCAGAAAAAAGATAGATAGTGATGCCGTCGGGATCGAATTCCTCGCACTTTCTAGCCAAGGCGAGGGTGGATTCTTGGGCAATTTGCCAACGGGTTTTCTCGCTGGGTTTATCAGCAGTGGACATACTGCCACTTTTGTCAATAATCAGAGTATAATCTCTGTTTTCTACCATAGGGGCTATACCTCCAAGCAATTTGCGCTCGTCCTAGTCTAATAATTATTAAACTCTAGGATGGAAACTCTACCTCGATCGACTAGGGTTTTTTAACTATTGGTGGAGGAGACAGCGTAATCAACAGCAGAAACTATCGCCAGAAAACCAGTCGGGCTAAAATGAAAAAAGTATGAAAATTATTTCCTTAGCCGATGAGTGATAGCAAATCGATCGCCTCAACCGAGAAAAAGCCAGATCATCCACCTTCTTGGAGTTTTTGGACGGTGTTTAGTTCCACCTTCCTAACCATATTTTTTGCTGAAATCGGCGATAAAACCCAATTAGCCACCCTTCTCATCAGCGCCGAATCTCAATCCCCCTGGGTGGTTTTTGCCGGGGCAGCCAGCGCTTTAATCGCTACCAGTCTCCTCGGTGTCCTGATCGGTTATTGGATTGCGCGTCGTCTTTCCCCGAAAACCTTAGATATCGGTGTCGCTATCCTTCTCCTTTTGATCACTGGTTTACTCATCGGCGATATTCTCTAATCAATCAGTGATCAAGAGTCAGGAGTCAGGAGATAGGAGACAGGAGACAGGAGATTATTTCTATTTATTCTTCCGACACCCCACACCCCACACCCCACACCCCACACCCCACTTCCCCACTTCCCCACTTCCCCACCTCCCCATCACCCATCTCCCTAGAATTTATGAATTGGCAATTATTCGGACTGACATTTATCACGGTTTTTTTGGCAGAAATAGGCGATAAAAGTCAATTAGTAGCGATCGCTCTCGGTGGCAGTTCCAAATCACCTAAAGCTGTCTTTTTTGGCTCAATTACCGCCTTAATCTGCACCAGTTTCTTAGGAGTCCTTGCGGGCGGCAGTATGGCGCAGTTATTCCCCGCTAAGATATTAAAAGCGATAGCGGCCATTGGTTTTGCGCTGCTTGCTGTCCGGCTGCTTTGGCCAGATTCAGATTGATAATTGGGTTTGCGGCAAAAAGCTTTTCGGTGGGGGCAGGGTGTGGGGTGTGGGGTGTGGGGTGTGGGGTGTAGGGTGTGGGGTGTAGGGTGTAGGGTGTGGGGTGTGGGGTGTGGGGTGTGGGGTGTGGGGTGTGGGGTGTGGGGTGTGGGGTGTCGGAAGAATAAATAGAAATAATCTCCTATCTCCTGACTCCTGTCTCCCGACTCCTGCCTCCTGTCTCCCGGCTCCTGATAGCTAAAAAACTGAGGCAAATTCCAGAAAAATAATTAATTTTTCCTGAAAAAGTAGCTAAAACTACAAAAAATATCCAAAAAGTAGCGGAAATCACAAAAAATCTGCTAACCTAGCCGTAATATCACACAGATATTTGTAGAAGGATTCCCGAAAATCTCCTCAGCAAAAACATCCGTGTGAAGTAGCTAATATTGTCAGCGAGGTTAGTTCAAGATCATCATGTCAAATTTAGGACGACGTAAATTTCTCCTGTACGGTTCTGCCGCTCTGGGAACCAGTATTCTGTTAAAAGCTTGCGGTGGCAATCAAAGCCAAACCCCCACGGCTAGTCCTAGCCCAGCTGCTAGTCCCGCCCCGGCTTCTGGAGAGACAATTAAGGTGGGTATTCTGCACTCCCTCAGTGGCACCATGGCCATCAGTGAAACCAGCGTAGTTGATGCGGAAAAACTGGCGATCGAGGAAATCAATGCCGCCGGTGGTGTTCTTGGTAAACAGATCGAGGCAGTGGTGGAAGATGGCGCTTCCGATTGGCCAACTTTTGCCGAAAAAGCCACCAAACTGATCGATCAGGACAAAGTTGCGACTGTCTTCGGTTGTTGGACTTCCGCCAGTCGTAAGGCGGTTTTACCCGTGTTTGAAGCCAAAAACCATATGCTCTGGTATCCCGTCCAGTACGAGGGTCAAGAGTGTTCTAGAAATATCTTCTACACTGGTGCTGCCCCCAACCAACAGATCGAGCCGGCAGTGACTTGGTTGCTGGAAAATAAAGGGAAAAAATTCTTCCTCGTCGGTTCCGACTACGTTTTTCCCCGCACCGCCAACACGATTATTAAAGAGCAGTTAAAGGCGAAAGGCGGCGAAACCGTAGGCGAAGACTATCTACCCCTAGGTAACACGGAAGTTACCCCGATTATTACCAAAATTAAGCAAGCTTTACCCGATGGCGGCGTTATTTTCAACACCCTCAACGGTGACAGTAACGTGGCTTTCTTTAAACAACTGCAAGCGGCCGGTTTAACTCCCGATAAATATCCGGTCATGTCGGTGAGTGTTGCCGAGGAAGAAGTTAAACAGATTGGTAAGGAATATCTCCTCGGTCAGTACGCTTGTTGGAACTATTTCCAAACCGTAGATACCCCCGCTAACAAGAAATTTGTTGCGGCTTTTCGAGCTAAATATGGTGAGGATCGCGTGACCAATGACCCCATGGAAGCGGCCTACATCATGGTCTATCTCTGGAAGCAAGCGGTAGAACAAGCGGCAACCGCCGATGATCTCGACAAAGTTCGCGCCGCAGCCGTAGGACAAAAATTCGATGCTCCCGAAGGACCGGTGGAAATGTTCCCCAATCATCATATCTCCAAAACCGTCCGCATTGGTCAGGTGAGAGATGATGGTCTATTTGACATCGTTTGGTCAACTCCGGGAGTGGTGGATCCGCAACCTTGGAACCAATTTGTCCCCGAAACTAAGGGCTTTGCCTGTGACTGGACGGATCCGGCCAAGGGCGGTAAATTCAAAATGGAAAAATCCTAGTTTTAGGAATTTTTCCAAACAATAACGAGGGTGAGGTGGGCATTACTGTTCACCCCACTTTTTAAACCTTAAAAATGCACGGGAATAACGAAAAGTGTCAGCATTATTAGAAGGATTATTTAATGGTATTAGTATCGGTTCTGTGCTATTGCTGGCCGCTTTAGGACTAGCGATTGTCTTTGGACTGATGGGGGTGATTAATCTCGCTCACGGTGAGTTAATGATGTTAGGGGCTTATACTACTTTTGTGGTGCAGAATATCTTTAAAGGTTTCGGTTCTCCCCTCTTTGATACTTATGTTTTATTCGCCCTACCGATCGCTTTTTTAGTGTCGGGATTGGCGGGATTATTATTAGAAAGGGGGGTGATTAGGTTCCTCTACGGCAGACCCCTAGAAACGCTGCTGGCCACTTGGGGAGTCAGCTTAATTCTGCAGCAATTTGTCAGAAGTGTCAACGGCTTATTAGTAATTAGTTTAATAGTTTTCTGTCTGTTATTTTTTGGGGCGATGACGGTTTTAAGTCGTCGCCTAGATTGGGAGAGAATTCGCAATTTAACTATTGGTATCACCCTGCCTTTATCCCTAGCTATCGCTGGATTATTAGGCTATCTTTTATCTTTTAATCCGGTTCTCGCTAGACCCTGGTTTAGTGCCAGAAACGTCGATGTCACGGCTCCTGCTTGGTTACGGGGAGGTTTACCTTTACCCGGTTTTCAAATGCCCTACACCCGTCTATTTATTATCATTTTAACTGCCCTTTGTTTGTTAGGGACTTATTGGTTTTTAAATAAATCTTCTTGGGGTTTACGCATTCGTGCCGTCACCCAAAATCGCCAGATGAGTGCCTGTTTAGGCATTCCGACAAATCAAGTGGATGCTTTGACTTTTGCCCTCGGTTCGGGATTAGCTGGAGTTGCCGGTTGTGCGATTAGTTTTTTGGGTTCCGTCGGTCCAAACGTGGGACAAAATTATATCGTTGATACCTTCATGGTAGTGGTGGTGGGGGGAGTGGGTAATCTCCTGGGAACTATTATCGCGGCTATGGCGATCGGTGTGGCTAATTATTTAATTGGTTCGGGAACTTTTGCCCTGATTTTTGGTTCCGTAGAAGCACTAAAACCCTTAACAGATTTCTTCACCTTTTTCTCCACCACTAGCATGGCAAAAGTGATGATTTTTGCTTTAATTATTGCTTTCTTGCAATTCAAACCTGCGGGAATTTTTCCTCCTAAAGGACGTACTGCCGAGTTATAGATTATGATTACAGAAACCATCACTAGAAACGAATCCCGACAACGGGAAAAGAAAAAGTTAATCACGGAAATCGCTGTTATTGTTAGTTTAGTGGTCATCTTTGCGGTGTTACTACCCTTAGCTTTGTCGGCTTTCCGTTTACGTTTATTGGGGCGATTTCTTTCCCTCGCTATTGTTGCTTTGGGGATAGATTTAATCTGGGGTTATACCGGTTTATTAAGTCTTGGTCATGGCATCTTTTTTGCTCTCGGTGGTTACGCTCTTGCCATGTACCTAAATCTTCAGTTACCCCCCGGACAACTGCCCGAATTTTTTACTCTCTACGGGGTGACAGAATTACCTTTTGTTTGGCAACCTTTTTATTCCCTACCTTTGACAATTCTAGCCCTAATTATCGTACCAGCGATCGTGGCGGGATTATTAGGTTATTTAATCTTCCGCAATCGCATTAAAGGGGTTTATTTCTCGATTTTGACCCAAGCGGCTTTACTGGTATTTTTTAACTTTTTTAACGGCCAACAAAAGTTAATTAACGGCACTAATGGCTTAAAAACCGATACCCAAACAATTTTCGGGTTGCTGGTGGGTTCCGATGCCGTTCAAGTGGCCTTTTATTTACTCACAATTGTCTGTTTACTGGCTATTTATCTCCTCTGTCGTTGGTTAACTACGGGCAGATTTGGGCGCTTGTTAGTCGCCATTCGCGATGATGAGGTGCGTGTCCGTTTTTCCGGTTATGATCCTACTTGGTTTAAGGTGTTAGTTTTTGCCATTTCTGGGGCGATTGCCGGTGTTGCCGGCGCTCTTTATACCGTGCAAACGGGAATTATCACCCCTAACTCTATGGATGTGGCTTTTTCCATTGAAATGGTGATTTGGGTGGCTGTGGGGGGACGTGCTACCCTTGTGGGGGCAGTTATCGGTACTTTATTAGTACGCCTAGCCCAAACTTTTTTAAGCGAACAATTTCCGGAAGTCTGGGTATTTTTCCAAGGGGCCCTATTCCTAATTGTAGTGACAGTGCTTCCCGATGGTCTTCTCGGTGGGATTAAACGTTTGCTGACTCATTTTGGTTTCCGCAAAACTTTAATCACCTATCCTAGTATTGAGGAAGCTCCAGAAGCGCAACTGGAAAGAGAAGAATTAGAGCATAAGTGACCTTATTCTGTTAGTATTCTCCGAGTCAGGAGTGGGTCGTCAGGAGTGGGTCATCAGGAGTCAGGAGATTATTTTTATTTATTCTTCCCACACCCCACACCCTACACCCTACACCCTACACCCTGCTCCCCAATTCATAATTCATAATTCATAATTACCAATTCCCTCTTAGAAATTATGACTGGAAAAATCTTAGAAATCGAGAATCTTACCGTTAGTTTTGGGGGTTTTAAAGCTCTCAATAATCTTAATTTCAGTATGGATACGGGAGAATTGCGGGTGATTATCGGTCCCAATGGTGCGGGAAAAACCACTTTTTTAGATGTGATTACGGGGAAAGTGCAACCCACCATCGGACGAGTATTATTTAAAGGTCGAGATCTCCGCAAAATTCCTGAATATGCGATCGCTCGTTTAGGTATTGGTCGCAAATTTCAAACTCCTAGGGTATATTTAAATCTAACTGTCCGAGAAAATCTCGATTTAGTTAGCAACCGTAATAAAAATGTTTTCTCGACTCTTTTCGGTCGTCCTCCCCTAGAAGATAGCAGAAAAGTTATTGGTTTATTGGAAATTATCGGGTTAACTGCTAAAGCTGATTTACCCGCTTCTTTACTTTCCCACGGGGAAAAACAACGCTTAGAAATTGGTCAATTAGTGGCCCAGTCACCAGATTTACTGCTAGTAGATGAACCCGTGGCAGGATTAACCGATGAGGAAACGGAAAACGTGGGTAATTTGTTGTTAAATCTAGCGGAAAGTCATTCAATTATTGTCATTGAACACGATATGGAATTTGTCCGTCAAATTGCCCGCAAAGTCACGGTTTTACACCAAGGAACTGTTCTATGTGAGGGGAATATGGAGCAAATTCAAAATGATCCGAAAGTTATTGAAGTTTATCTAGGTTCCTCGGAAGAATAAAAAGTCAAAGGATTAAAATTAGTTAAAAAGGGTTGACAATGTTACACATATCTGATCTCAATGTTTACTACGGAGAAAGTCATATTTTAAGAGATGTTGATCTTAACATTAATGCGGGAGAAATGGTCTGTTTAATCGGACGTAATGGCGTGGGTAAAACTACCCTATTAAAAACCTTGATGGGTATCTTAAAACCGCGAGCGGGAACAATTAATTATGAGCAAGAAAACCTGATTAATAAAACCTCAGATCAAAGAGCCAGATTAGGACTGGGTTATGTACCGCAGGGTAGGGATATTATTCCCCGTTTAACGGTAAAAGAGAATTTAATTCTCGGTTTGGAAGCTTTACCCACAAAAAGAAAAAATGCCACAATTCCCGAAGAAATCTTCGATTTGTTTCCCGTTTTAAAAACCATGTTATCGCGGATGGGAGGAGATTTAAGCGGTGGACAACAACAGCAATTAGCCATCGCTCGCGCCTTAGTGGGGGAACCAAAATTATTAATTTTAGATGAACCCACGGAAGGAATTCAACCGTCAATTATTCTCGAAATTGAAGCGGCGGTGCGGCGTATTGTTGCCAGCAAAGGAATCGCCGTTTTATTAGTAGAACAACACCTGCATTTTGTCCGCCAAGCTGATCGATATTACGCCATGCAGAAAGGGGGAATTGTTGCTTCCGGTTTCACAAGCGGATTAAGTCAAGAAGTCATTCAGCGATTTTTGTCGGTTTAAACTTAACTTTTTCCTTGATAAGTAGGTAGGCGTTAAAAATTATCAGACACCCCCCTTATCAAGGGGGGACTAAGGGGGGATCGGCACCCCCCTTATCAAGGGGGGATTAAGGGGGGATCGACACCCCCCTTATCAAGGGGGGCAGGGGGGATCAAAGACAAAATCTATCTTCAATTTAATTATAACCACTTACTTATATGACTCAAATAGTCGTAATTGGTGGCGGGGCAGCGGGATTTTTTGGCGCAATTAAAGCGGCAGAATCTAACCCAAAAGCTGGCGTTACTATCCTAGAAGCGGCAAAAGAACCTCTGGCGAAAGTGCGTATTTCCGGAGGGGGACGCTGTAATGTCACCCATCATTGTTTTGATGTTTCCCAATTGGTTAATTATTATCCTCGCGGTGGCAAAGCACTACGGGGAGCTTTTAGTCGTTTTCAACCCCAAGATACTATTAAATGGTTTGAATTGCGGGGGGTAAAACTCAAAACAGAAGCCGATGGGCGAATGTTTCCCAGCACCGATAATTCTGAAACTATTGTTAATTGTCTGCGGGAAAGTGCGACTTTTGCTGGGGTTAATTTAAGGCTAAATTCACCAGTTAAATCGGTAAAAAAACAGGAAGAAAGTTTTTTAATTGAATTAAAAAGAGATGAGCAAATTAGGGCAGATAAGCTTTTAATTGCTACGGGAAGTAGTCCTTTTGGTTATCGCACCGCTCAAGATTTAGGTCATTCTCTAGTCTCTCCTGTCCCTTCTTTATTTACCTTTCAAATTGCCGATCCTCGTCTGAAAGATTTGTTAGGGGTTACTGTGGATAAAGTGCGAGTTCGTCTTGGGGGAAGTAAATTAGAACAAATCGGACCTTTGTTAATTACCCATTGGGGAGTCAGTGGACCGGCTATTTTAAAACTTTCTGCTTGGGGAGCGCGGGTACTTCACGAGCATCATTACCGAATGCCTTTAATCATTAATTGGTTGGGGGATTATCATCCTGAAAAATTGCGAGAAATTATCTTACAAACTAAAAGTGAATATCCCAAAAGAAAACTTTTTAATTATTGTCCCTTTGAGCAGTTACCTAAGCGTATTTGGCAGAGTTTATTAAGTTACTTGACTGTTAACTCGGAAACTCCCTGGGCCGAATTATCTAAAAATACTCTCAATCGATTGATGATTGAATTACAGCAAGGGGAATATCAAATCAAAGGAAAAGGGGTGTTTAAGGAGGAATTTGTCACCGCTGGGGGAGTGAATCTTCAGGAAGTGGATTTTAAAACTATGGAAAGTAAAATCTGTCCGGGGTTATATTTTGCCGGGGAGGTACTAGATATCGATGCAGTTACGGGGGGATTTAATTTTCAAAGCGCTTGGACCACTGGTTATCTCGCCGGACAAGCTATGGGCAATAGAAGGGTGTAGAGAGCGCTGGAGAGGGGGAAGTGGGGAAGTGGGGAACCTTTTTTCAGTAAACAGTAAACAGTGAACTGAAAACTCACATCTGACAACAAGGGCCGAATCTAAGACCTAATTGGTTAAGCTAAAAGCTTTGATGTGCTTAGTTTCTAACCTTCTTTTTAGGTAGGAGAATTGTCAGATTCTGTCTTTTGCCTCTTGCCTGTTGCCTCTTGCCTTCAGAAGCTGAATACTGAATACTGAATACTGAATACTGACTCCTGAATACTGAATACTGACTCCTGAATACTGCCTTCGTTAAAACCGATTCCTTGATGCTGTTATTCCCAAATTGGACCGGCTGCAATTATTTCTTGGGAGGCAGTGGTAAATTGACGGAAATTTTCCACGAAACGATGGGCCAATTCTCGCGCCTGTAGGTCGTAGGATTCGCCATCTTGCCATGCTTGTCGCGGGTCGAGGATTTTTTTGGGAACTCCTGGGACAATTTCGGGGACGAGAACTTGAAAGATGGGATGAGGATGGAAAACTACTTCCTCTAAATCGCCATTTAAAGCGGCGGAAACCATAGCGCGGGTGTGTTTGATCGAAATGCGATCGCCGACTCCGTAGGGACCGCCAGACCAACCGGTATTAATCAGATAAACCGAGGTTTCGGGGTGTTGTTCTAAACGTTGCCCTAACATTTGGGCATAGACCAGGGGTGAGAGAGGGAAGAAACATTGACCGAAACAACTGGAAAAAGTCACCTGTGGGGCGGTGATTCCCCGTTCCGTTCCCGCTAATTTGCTAGTATAACCGGAGAGGAAATGATACATCGCCTGGTTCGTGGTTAATTTGGCGATTGGTGGCAGTACCCCAAAAGCATCGGCAGTTAAGAAGATAATAGTTTTTGGGTGGGTTCCCATGCCAGATACGGCACAATTAGGGATATAACGCAGGGGATAGGCGGCACGGGTGTTTTCGGTCAAACGTCCATCATCGTAGTCGGGAAGGCGATTATCGGGGGAAAGGATCACGTTTTCGAGAATAGTGCCAAATTGAATCGCTGCCCAGATTTGGGGTTCGTATTCGGCACTTAAACGGATGGTTTTAGCATAACAACCGCCTTCAAAGTTAAAAATGCCATCTTCTGACCAACCGTGTTCATCATCACCGATGAGGCTGCGTTTAGGATCGGCGGAAAGGGTGGTTTTACCCGTACCGGAGAGACCGAAAAAGAGGGCCGTATGACCGTGTTTATCCATGTTAGCGGCACCGTGCATCGGTAAAACCCCTTGTTTGGTCATCAGGTAGTTCATCATCGAGAAGACGGATTTTTTGATTTCGCCAGCGTAGCGAGTGCCACCGATGAGAACGATTTTTTTGGCCAGGTTGAGGACGATAAAGGCTTCGCTGTTCAGGTCGTCATCCTCGGGATCTCCCTGTAACCCCGGCAGGGCAATCACGGTAAAATCAGTTTGATGGGCAGCTAGTTCGACCGCACTGGGCCGGAGGAATAACTGATGGGCAAAGAGGTTATGATAGGCGATTTCGGTGACAACGCGCACGCCAAAGCGACAATTAGGATCGGACCCGACGTAACCATCGAAGATATATAGGTCTTTTCCCTGCACATAGGCGAGGACTTTTCGGTATAACTGCTGGAATTTTTCCTCGCTAATCGGGGCGTTATGCTGATTCCAGTCGATTTCCTTTTCGCTATTGGCTTCTTTGACAATGAATTTATCTTTGGGGGAACGACCAGTATATTTACCCGTTTCCACCACTAAAGCCCCATTATCGGCTAAAACGCCCTCATGATGTTCGATCGCCTGTTCGACTAATTGCGGTACGGAAAGATTGCGATAAACGCGACCGAGATTTTTCATGCCTAGGTTTTCGAGGCCGTAGGTGGGATGAATTTGATTTTCTAATTCGTAGTGGAAATTGACATTCTCCATGCGATCGGACAAGGGACAAGAGATACTATCATTGGTCAGCGTGTGTAGAGTCGGCATAACCCCAATTCTCCTGATAATTTAGTTGTCGGTTTAGAGCTAAGTTCTAGGTCTCTGATAGTGCAGTTATAGAAACTAGAAAAACTCCGTTCTCTGTCTTTTTTCACTCCCAGACACCTAAGAAGCTATATTGATTAGTTTATTTGACGATATTTGCCTGATTAATCTGGTCTTTCGCTGTCGGTAAAGCCAATCCTAGAGCGGTAATTCAGGATTATTTGCGTATTTACCCCTCATCTCCCAGTCAGGGTTTTTACCTTTTCCCTCTTGCCGATCTAACTGCTTTTTCTAGATATTTTTAGTCTATCTGTACAATAGGATGCAGACGATGTTTTTTTTACAAAAGTTAACAGCTACACAAAATTGATCCGCTAATCTAGAAGTTATCTTAATTGTCAGGTAGGAAGTCTCTGGTTTTGGGCAACGTCAGAACGCCGGAACAATAGCTGGTTGTCTAGAGATGATGACAATGATCCTAAACGTGGTCAAATTGATTTCACCGCTAATAAAAAAAGTCGATTGACACAGGGACCAGTTAGCGGCCAAAATTGACCTTATTAGCCGTTGGCAAGCTCTAGAATTGATTGTGTAACAGGTTAATTAAGTCTAGCTCGATCTCGAAAAAAAACAACTAATAATGATCATCGCAGGAGAAAGAAGCGGAGTCGGTAAAACTACGATTACCCTGGCAATCTTGGCCTATTTAATCAGTCGTGGCGATCGAGTGCAATCTTTTAAAGTCGGGCCCGATTATATCGATCCCATGTTCCATAGTCATTTTACCGGTCGCCCCTGTCGCAATCTCGATCCGGTTTTAACTTCCGAAGACTATGTAAAAACCTGTTTTGCCCAACACTGTCAAAATGTCGATTATGCTGTGATCGAAGGGGTAATGGGGCTATTTGATGGTATTCAATTAAGCGATACTCAATTTCCCGATTATGCCAGTACCGCCCATATTGCCCGTATTTTAGGGCTTCCTCTGCTGTTAGTTATCGATTGTAGTCGTTTATCCACCTCTGTCGCCGCTATTGTCCGCGGTTATCAATCTTTAGACAAAAATCTCCATCTAGCTGGAGTTATCCTCAATCGGGTTGGTAGCGATCGCCACCTGCAATTACTGCAAACCGCCCTAGAATCCATCAATATGCCGATTGTCGGGGTTCTGCGTCGTCAAGATTCCCTGACAATTCCTGATCGCCATCTAGGATTAGTTCCCAGGGATGAACTAGGAGAAATCAGGGAACTGCAAGATCAACTGGCTTCTATTGCCCAAAACTGCTTTAATTGGGACATTCTCTTGCCTTTACTGACTATTTCTCCCCAAGAGAACCCGAAAAATCCCACAGAAGAAAATAAGCTTTTTCCCCCTATCCGTATCGGTATTGCCAGAGATAAGGCTTTTAACTTTTATTATCCCGATAATCTCGATATTTTAGCCAATTTAGGCGCGGAATTAATCTTTTGGAGTCCCTTGCAAGGGGCAAATTTGCCCGAAAACCTGCAAGGGTTGTACTTTGGTGGCGGTTTTCCCGAAATTTTTGCCCCAGAATTAGCGGCTAACACCCCTATCTTAACTCAGGTGAGAAAAGCGATCGCCTCTGGAATGCCCACCTACGCCGAATGTGGGGGACTAATGTATTTATGTGACAAAATAATTGATTTTGAGCAAAAAAACCATTCTATGTTGCAAATAATCCCCCAATCTGCTATAATGTCCCCGAAGTTAACCCTAGGTTATCGGCAAGCCATCACCCAACAGGAGACGATCCTGCTCAAACCGGGTCAACCAGTGCGCGGCCATGAATTCCATCGCTCCCAATTAAGCGGGGTGAGCGACGCACCGATTTATCAACTGCAACCATTCCCCAGGGGTGCTATCAATGCCGAAGGGTGGCAAGGTAAGAATCTGCACGCTTCCTATCTCCACCTACATTTTGGGGGCCAACTGGGCCTGCCGAAAAAATTTTTAGCTGCCGGCCTTGATTTTTCCGCACAGCTGCGTTAAGCTAATTGCAGATAAATTTGATAATCAATCCGTTAAGGGATACAGGAGGTGATGTCGATGGTAGAAAGTAGTAAAAGCATGGGTCTCCTAATCGACAATAGCCGGCTGTGCGCCGGGGCTGTTCTCTAGACCCCCACGTCTAAACAAGATTTAGACTAGCTGGAGTTCCTTCCGGCAGTCTGGTGTCGATTCTGATGACCCGCTACACCGCCCTTACCGAGCAATTGGTAAGGGCGGATAGTTTTTGGGGGTTTCCCGTCATCTGAGAACCCCAGAACCAGAAGTAATACTAAATCCGTTGAGTATAGGCTAGTTATGAGGAGAGGCACTCATGCAAGAGGCACTAACGCAAAAGAGGGAATAGATAATCAGTTTTTAATAACCGGATTTAGTATAATGCCAATTTTGTCCTAAGTGAGCCTTTCTTCACTTTAACTCTACGGGCGCAAACTAACCCAGCGCCGCTTCTGGTTGGGGGACACCGTTTTAACGCCATTGACCGAGATAATATCATTGGCTAAATTGTCCGCCATCATGGGAATTAATCGATTTATATTATTTTTATAAGCTTTTATCCAGAATTGAGAGAGTTTCTCTCTCGCCTCCTCATTGACGTAGATAGTTTTATCTGGCATAATCAATACCATTGCCACATCACCGGAGTTTTCCGTGACGGCAAAGACAAACTGATCACGGTCGGACTTGAGACCTTCGTACCAGTAGTCTATGTGTTCTTCTAATTCGTATTCATAGAGAGCGCGTTCCATCTTGCCATCTTCTAGCAAGGCTTTACGCAGTGTATTGGCTATCTTTCTTTGTTTCATGGTCTTGTACCTGTTTTTGTGGGCGTTAAGTTTTGCTGATTAGGCATCACTCCATACTTAACAGTGCCACTATAGAAATTATCAATTAATCTGACAACAACCCAGTCCAGTCGTCGTTATCAAAATCAGAGAACCTTGCCCGACTCGTCTAGATGAGCCTGTTATTTGAGCTTAAGTTTTCTCCCAGTAAGGATTCTAACCTACTTGAGTTTTTGTTTAAGTGCCGTTAGTATCTAGAGGGTGGCGGTTCTTCTCGACTTTGTATGATAATTTTTGCTTATAGAATCGTCAAATGATTATCGGGCAGAACTTTTAGGGCTATTTTGTTGAAGTAACTATCAGTATAGGCCTGGTTTCCACACAGAAACCAGAAGATACTAGTGGCCACTTTGTCAACCGGTCAAGGGAAAAAAAATGAGATCGCATCTTTCCCTAAGCAATTAAATCGTGTATAATAACGGAAGAATAGCAAGGCTATATGCGTCATCAAACTGTGTAGTCAACCTATAAGGTGTGAGGAAAAAACCATCATGTTAAGAATGTTCTGGAGATCATTGCTGGTTAGCCCGGCGATTTTAGGGGCTACCCTGGTAGCTTCCGCTAATGCTAGTAGCTTCGATCCCGCCAAATCTACCAGTGTTTCTACCGAATTTAACAGTCTAGAGATCGCTCAAGTTCAGGACAACGGTGCAGGAACTGGCGAATTACTCAATCAGATCGAACAGTACGGTAACGAAGGTCAAGTTGCACCCGTAGAGGGCAACAGCATCGATCAAGTCACCAGCGTTAACCAACTGCGGGATGTTTCCCCCACCGCTTGGGCCTATGAAGCCCTAAGAAGTCTTGTGGAGCGCTATGGTTGTATTGTTGGTTATCCCGATCGCACCTTCCGGGGCGACCGAGCTTTAACCCGTTGGGAGTTTGCGGCTGGTTTAAACGCTTGTTTAAACGTGATGGAACGTTTAATTCAAGATGGTGTCAACGTCCTCAAGGAAGACTTAGATGCCCTCAAGCGCTTGATGGATGAGTTTCAAGCCGAGTTAGCAGCTTTAGGAGCTAGAGTTGATAACTTAGAAGGTCGGGTGTCTTTCCTCGAAAATAACCAATTCTCCACCACCACCAAATTAGCTGGGGAAGTCATCTTCGCTGTCACCGATACGGTCGGTGCCGGTAGCCCCGCCTCCCAAGCTGCCATGCAGTACCGCGCTCGTTTAGTTTTAAACACGAGCTTCACCGGTCAGGACGTGTTGAAAACTCGTTTAGCGGCGGGTAGTGCCACTCCCTTCGGATTTGATTACAAATCCACCACCACACTGCAAAATGGTGATCCCGCTTCCGTCAGATTCGATAATCTGCAAAGTCCCTCCCTATTCCAAACCTGGACTGCTGCGGGTAACGGTAGCGATGTGGTTCTCGACTGGTTGGCCTACTATACCCCGATTGACTTAGGTTATTTTGGTCGCTTCAACACCTACGTCGCCGCTTGGGGCGGTATTTGGAATGACTTCGTTCCCACCACTAATCCCTTCTTTGAAGACTTCGACGGTGGTAATGGTGCGCTTTCGACCTTCGCTTCCGAAAACCCCATCTACCGTATCGGTGGTGGTTCTGGGGCTGGTGTTAGCCTACAGTTAGGCTTCCTCCAAAGCATTGTCGGTCCGACCTCCCTATCCTTGGGTTACTTAGCCGGTGGTGGTGGCTCTAGTTCTGCGGCCAATCCTAACCCGGGTAATGGTCTCTTTAACGGAGATTACGCCGCTTTAGCACAGATTAACGCTAACCTCTTTAACTTCCTCAACGTCGGCTTCACCTACGTTAATGCCTACCAAGGTGCCGACACCGCCATCTTCGGTAACGGTGGTTCCTTCGGTGTGACGGGAAGTTCCGCCGCTAACCTTTCCCAAACTCAGTTAAACACCCTGCTCAACGTCAACGGCAACCCTCCTGGAGATGTAACCCTACAGGATGAAGTCGGTTTCTTCAACTTCGGAGCCAAAGTATCCAATAGCTACGGTTTAACCGGTGCAGTGGATATTGGTTTCGCCAGCTTGAGTGCCTTCGGTTCCTACTCCACCGTGCGTTTACTCGGTCTCGGTGACGCGGAAGTGTGGACCTACGGTGCTGGTATTGCCTTCCCCGACTTGGGTAAAGAAGGAAATATCTTAGGTCTGTTTGCTGGTGCGCAGCCCTACATCGGTCACTTAAGCTTCCGAGACATGGGGCTAAAAGTATCTAACATCGTTCCCTACCACGTTGAATTGTTCTACAAGTACCAAGTCACCGACAATATTTCTATCACCCCCGGTGTCATCTGGATTTCTGCACCTGAACAGTTCAAAGGCACTGGTAACGAGTGGATTGGCACTCTCCGCGGAACCTTTACCTTCTAGGATTTCCTAAATTAAACCCGAAACCCCACCCATGGTGGGGTTTTGTTTTAGGCAAATAGACGCTGATATTCTATCTGGATACAAGCATCCATAATTACATTTAAACCCGCCTCGATCGCCTTTTTTTCGGCAACTGGGTGATAAATTTTCAATTGTGTCCAAAGAGTAGCAGCCCGAATAGCAATAGCTGACTCGACAATTTCGGGTAAATAATCAGGATGACGAAAAACGTTAACAATATCCACAGGTTCGGGGATAGCCTCTAGAGAAGGATAGCAGCTTTGACCGTCAATTTGCTTGACCATCGGATTGACAGGATAGACTCGATAACCCACCGCTTGCAGGAATTTGGCCACCTGATAGCTGGCGCGGCTCGATTTCTCAGAATGCCCGACCACTGCGATAATTTTACTATTGCTGAAGATGGTTTTGAGCGCACCATCGTCTCCTTTAATATTCGGCATTGTCCCACCTATCTTAGAACAGAGTTTCGTTTCTGATAAAGATGAAGTTTAACCTAATTTGGCATCGACTTTTGACGGCAGCTTTAGCCACTCTGGAGAACTGGCAGCAATGTTTAACTTTTTTACCGGAAAAACAGTTATTACACATCCCAATCAATCCCTCGGTATCTGTAGGAAAATTTACCCGATGGTCGCCCCTAAATCCTCTGACTTTAGTTAGTACAAAACCTCATGAATTATCTTAGTATTATCATTCCGACTCTTAATGAGGAGTTAAGAATTGCAGCAACGTTAAAACAGATAGGTGAAGGAGTAGAAATTATTGTTGTCGATGGGGGAAGTACAGATAAAACCAGAGAAATAGCCGAACAATTGGGAGCAAAGGTAATTATTTCACCCAGTAAAGGTCGTGCATTTCAGATGAATTTAGGAGCAAAAATAGCGAAAGGAGATGTTTTGTTATTTCTGCATGGAGATACTTTACTTCCCCAAAATTATCAAGAACAAATTATCGATACTTTATCCCAATCTGGGATAGTAGCGGGGGCCTTTGAATTAAAAATTGATGGAGAGGAAAAAACCCTGCGTTTAGTGGAAAAATTAGTTAATTGGCGTTCTCGCTGGTTTTCTCTTCCCTACGGAGATCAAGGAATATTTTTAAAAGCCTCAATCTTTGCCGATTTAGGCGGTTTTCCTGAGTTGCCAATTATGGAAGATTTTGAATTAATACAAAGATTGAAAAAAAGGGGTAAAATAGCCATAGTTGCTGCTCCAGTGATTACCTCGGCAAGACGTTGGCAAAAATTAGGAGTTGGCAAAACCACCTTAGTTAATCAATTAGTTATTATTGGTTATTATCTAAAAATTCCGCCGCGCTTGTTGAAAAATTTTTATCGTTTATGGTAATAAAGGCTTGCTTAAAAAGTATTTTAGGTCATTGTGCAATGTAGGGGCGCAACGTGGTCAGTGAGTTTATCGAACTGCTTACACCGAAAATGTAATATAGAGATGCAGCCGATTGCGTTTAGGAGTCCGTCGATAAAAACTTTTCTCTGCCAAGGCACCGATCGATAGGATAATTAATAATCGGAACATCTGCTCTGAGAATATGTCTCTTGATCGCCGTCAATTTCTTTATCTTTTAGGTGCTACCCTTGGCACAGCCACTCTTGCCGGTTTTAACCGTCCCGCTTTTGCTGCTACTGGTCCCTATGGTCTTATCGCCCTACCCTATAGCTATGATGCCCTAGAACCTTATATCGATAAGGAAACGATGCAATTTCATCACGATAAACACCATGCAGCCTACGTTAATAATCTCAACGCGGCAGTGGCAAAATATCCAGAATTGCAGAAAAAAACAGTAGTAGAATTAATTAAAAATCTTGACTCTTTACCCGCCGATCTTCGCATCACTATCCGCAATAATGGCGGCGGCGATCTTAATCATACGATGTTTTGGCAGATTATGTCCCCCGATGGCGGTGGCGAACCAACAGGAGAAATAGGAGCGGCAATAATCGCTAAATTTGGCAGTTTCGAGGAATTTAAAAACGCTTTCAACCAAGCAGGTACTAAACTTTTTGGTAGTGGTTGGACATGGTTGGTTTTAAATAAGTCAGGACAACTAGAAATTATCAGCACCGCTAACCAAGATAGCCCCCTAATGATGGGATTACAGCCAATTATGGGCAATGATGTCTGGGAACACGCCTATTACTTAAAATATCGTAATCAACGGGCTGAATATTTAAAACAGTGGTGGAATGTGGTTAACTGGGAGGAGGTAAATCGCCGCTATCTTCAGGCAAAAGCTTAACGATGACAACTTTTACGGTAACAGTTCCCGCTACCACTGCTAATATTGGGCCCGGCTTCGATTGTCTCGGAGCGGCCTTAACCCTATATAATCAGTTTACTTTTACCCTGCTGCCGGCAACGACAGCTAACCCTGTCAGCATTAGTGTCAAGGGAACTGAATCAGCTAAAGTTAGCCAAGGTGCTGATAATTTAATCTACACTTCTTTTTTGCAAGTTTATCAAAAAATAGGACAGAATCCGCCCCCCATCGCCATCGAGATCGGTTTAGGGGTTCCTCTGGCTAGAGGTTTAGGTAGTTCTGCTACTGCTATTATCGGTGGGTTAGTGGCTGCCAATCAATGTGCGGGAAATCCTTTATCTATGGGGGAAATCGAAGCATTAGCGATCGCTTTGGAGGGCCATCCAGATAATGTGGTGCCGGCTTTGCGGGGCAACTGTCAGCTATCGGCAGGGGACAGCACAAATTGGGCTATTTGTCAAGTATTTTGGCAAAAAAATCTCGTTCCCGTCCTAGCGATTCCCGATTTTGAACTGGCTACGGAAAAAGCTCGGGCGGTTTTACCGGAAAAAATTAGCCGTCAGGAGGCAATTTTCAATATTTCCCGCTTGGGTTTATTATTGCGGGGATTAGAGACGGGTAACGGCGATTGGCTGAGAATTGCCCTAGAGGATAAACTGCATCAACCCTATCGCCAATCTTTGATCCCGGGTTACGAAAAGGTGAAAAAAGCCGCCATTAATGCCGGTGCTTACGGGATGGTAATTAGTGGCGCAGGTCCCACCCTATTAGCTTTAACTAACCCCGACAATGCCCAAAAAACAGCCACAGAGATGACGAATGCTTGGGAGGAAGTGGGGATTAACTCTAGTACCAAAATTTTGGCTTTAGATACCCTAGGGGCGCGGGTAAACTGTTAAGAGTCCCTGGCAGATGGGTGTAGGGTGTGGGGTGTGGGGTGTAGGGTGTAGGGTGTGGGGTGTGGGGTGTGGGGTTTAGGGTGTAGGGTGTGGGGAAGTGGGGAGAAAAAAGCTGTCTCCTGTCTCCTGTCTCCTGTCTCCTGACTCCTAACCCCACCAACAAACTTTTTCAGCAAACCCTAATTATTAAGAAAATGACGCGAATTACCGTTATTGGTGCAGGGATTGGCGGACTAACGGCGGCGGCATTATTGGCGCGTCGAGGTTATCAAGTCACAGTATATGATCAGGCGCTTGTCCCCGGGGGTTGTGCCTCGACTTTTTCCCGTCGGGGTTTTACTTTTGACGTGGGGGCAACTCAAGTGGCAGGATTAGAAGTAGGGGGCATTCATCAGCGCATTTTTGCCGAATTAGGGATAGATTTACCCGATTCTGTCCCCTGCGATCCCGCCTGTGCCGTTTTTCTGCCGGGGGAAACCACTCCGATTAATGTCTGGCGCGATCGGCAAAAGTGGCAAGAGGAAAGACAAAAACAATTTCCGGGCAGCGAACCTTTTTGGCAATTATTACAAAAACTTTTTCAAGCAAGTTGGCGTTTTCAAAGTCGCGATCCAGTTTTACCCCCGCGCAACTGGTGGGATTTAGGGCAATTAATCGCCGCTTTGCGTGTAGATACTGCCATTACCTTTCCCTTTACTTTGATGACTGTGGGCGATGCTCTGCGATTATACGGCTTAGAGAGGGATAAACGCCTAAAAACCTTCCTTGATCTCCAGTTAAAGCTTTATTCCCAAGTTAATGCCGATGAAACTGCTTTACTTTATGCCGCCACCGCCTTGGCAGTTTCTCAGTCTCCCCAAGGTTTATCCCACCTTCAGGGTAGTATGCAGGTATTAAGCGATCGCCTAGTAGCAGCTTTGGAAAAATACGGCGGTAAATTGCAAATGCGCCACACAGTGGAAAAAATACTGACAGAAAAGAAAAAATCCACGGGAATTATCGTCAGAAATCAAAAAAATGGTCAAATATATCCAGAAATGGCCGATGAGATTGTGGCTAATATCCCGATCCAAAATTTACCACAATTAATCGATCGCGAAGCCATTCCCAGTCTTTATCACCGGAGAATCGAAAAACTTCCCCCCGCATCCGCTGCTTTTGTGGTTTACTTAGGAGTCGATCGCGCTGCTATTCCCCCCGATTGTCCCCCCCATTTGCAATTCCTCTACGATTACGATGGCATAATCGGCGAAAATAACTCTTTGTTTGTTTCCGTGAGTAAAGAAGGGGATGGCCGCGCTCCAGTGGGAAAAGCGACGATTATTGCTTCTTCCTTCACCGATACCAGTCTTTGGTGGCAAAAAGGAGAAGATAATTATCAGCAATTAAAAGCAGCATACACCCAAGAGGCGATCGAGCGTCTCGGTAATTATTTCCATCTTAGTCCTGATCACATCGTTCACATCGAATCAGCTACACCTCGTACTTTTGAGCGGTTTACGGGGCGAAATCAGGGCATTGTCGGCGGTATTGGTCAAAGATTGTCCACTTTTGGCCCTTTTGGCGTAGCGACGCGCACTCCGATCCCCCATCTTTGGTTAGTAGGAGATTCCACCCATCCGGGAGAAGGCACTGCCGGAGTCAGCTATTCGGCGCTAACCGTAGTTAGACAGATTGAGAATCAATTAAGTAGTCGTGCAAAATAAATTTCCTAGTGAAGATAGGCAAGAGGCAATAGGCAATAGGCAAAAGCTTTATCGAAATGTGTAATTAATTTTGCTTAGGTACTTAGCTTCTAGTTAGCCGTAATTATGAATTATGAATTGGGAAGAATAAATAAAAGCAATCTTCTGAATACTGAATACTGAATACTGATAACTGAATACTGATAACTGTTAACTGTTAACTTACCCACTGATAACTGATAACTGATAACTGATAACTGTTATAAAGCGCCAGCTGCCGTGCGCTCGAGTATTCCCGATCCTATATGAGAGGTAATATTAATTGCTTGTAGGACCGGTTGAGAGTCAACTCCTTTGGGATAATCGATAACGCTAACCGCACCATTTCCCTGTTTAATATTCCAGAAATTGGCGGGTTTTAAACCCAATAAATAACAAAGAATCACCTTATTAATAGCATCGTGAGCTACTACCATAATTGTCTTAGGACTATCGCTATTACTATAGGTTTTAACGATTTGCCGCCAACAAGCGATCGCTCGATCCCAAACTTCCTGTAAATTCTCCCCTTCCGGCATTTGCACGGTTTCCGGGGCATTTTTCCAGTCTTCTAACATCCCGGGGAAACTCGCTTCAATTTCCTCCTCTAATTTACCTTCCCAAAGTCCGTGACAGATTTCTGTCAGATCCCCTTGGGTATCTAAGGTGACATCGGGGTGATATTGCAGGATAATTTGGGCAGTTTCCTTGGGACGGGACAAAGGACTGGTGACAGCGTGATTTATCGCCGTTTCTCGCAGAAATTCGGCGGCTTTCTCAGCTTGAGCTTTGCCATTATCATTGAGAGGAATATCGCGCACACCTTGAAAACGTTTATCCCGATTCCATTGGGTTTCTCCGTGACGCACCAGCAGCAGCCTCGATCCTTGGAAAGGAGGACGTGGTGGGGGTAAAGCTATCCCTAGGTGTGCCGTTTGATTGAGGGATTCCACCTGAACAGGATCACCAAAATCACCCGTAAAATTGAGAACATTAACGCAACAGTTAGATTGTTGCAGGGAATGGTATAAGGAAACCGGAATACCGATGGCACTGAGGATTAAACAGCGATTAATGCCGTTATGGGCAACAATGAGGATAGTTTGGCCCTCGTGTTGGGGAATAATTTCTCGCCAAAAATCCTGCGCTTGTTGATAGAGAGAGAGAACGGGATAATGTTCCTGACCATCGGGCAGTATCATCTTAAATTCGTGAGGTTTTTGGTGCCAATCCCGATATTCTTGCGGGTATTGAGCTTTTACCTCCTCTTTGACCATATTTTCCCAGATAGGCAGATCGATTTCTAGTAACTGCGAAGTGGGTTGAATGACGGGAGAGTTATTTAAACGAGACTGAATCACCTCAGCAGTAGATTTGGCTCTTTGGAGAGGACTACAGTAAAAAGCGGCGATATCGATTTGACTGAGAGCATTTCCTACTTTTTCCGCGTCCAGATGCCCTTTTTCCGTCAAAACCGAGCCATCACTGCGACCTTGTATTTTCTGCTGTGCGTTATAACTGCTTTGTCCATGACGAACAATAATCACACGGGTAGCCAAGCGGTTCAGTCTCCTTAACTAAAAGTCTCAATATCAGATTACAGGCGATCGGGATCGGAGTACAAATCAGTAATCGGTAATCAGTAATCAGTGGAGATCTGCGAGCATTTGTACTAAAATTTCCTTATGCAGTTTCAAGGCAGCACAGCGTATCAAAACTTCCTGACATGAAAATCTCTTTGGGATCAAGGGTTTGGCGTTTTTATCAAGAAATCATGACAATGTACTTGGTCAAAATCGGAATCTTACTGTTTAATAGGTATTTATAACAAGCGATTCCCTTGATCCCCATCGAGTGGATCTCTCGTTCACAAAGCAATCGATGAGTAGTTAGAAGGATTACCCAGATCACTGCTTTTGCAAATGCCCAAAAACATTTGCCGTCGTAACTAATCGGAGAGCGTCAACTCATGGTTCCAGAATACCCCCCCTTAGATGAGATGACCTTGCGGCAACTGCGACGAGTTGCCAGTCAATACAGCATCTCTCGTTACAGTCGGATGCGGAAAACGCAGTTAATCGAGGCAATTACCCAAGCTATGGGAGTAAGCGGCAATTTTAAATCTATTATTAAAGAGGAAAAACCAGTGGAAGCAGCAAAATTTGAATTAGGTCAAGCTAACCCGATCGAAGATATCCTAGGTTCGGTGGATGATGGTTTAGGAGATCTGCCCGGTGGCTACGGTGAAAATCGCATTACCCTGTTACCTCGCGATCCTCAGTGGGCCTATGCTTACTGGGATATCCCCAACGAATCAAAAGAAGATTTGCGTCGTCAAGGGGGACAACAATTAGCCCTACGTCTTTATGATGTCACCGATATCGATCTCAATAGCCAAGGCGCCCACAGTGTCCAAGAATATCTCTGTGATGAATTAGCCCGGGAATGGTATTTACCGATTCCAGTCAGCGATCGAGATTATGTTATCGATATCGGTTATCGTTGTGCTGATGGTCGTTGGTTAGTTTTGGCCCGTTCTCCTTTAGTGCGGATTCCTCCCGTCTATCCTTCCGACTGGATTGAAGATATTTTTGTCACCGTTAACTGGGAAGAAGAACTGGTGGGCAAAACTGTTTACGAACTCGTTCCCCCCAGCAAACGCTACGGCAGCAGCGCCGGAACCACGGGAACTAGCCCCATCTACGACCAAATTTTCGAGAGTGTCGGCGATATGGAAGCCCTACGGGTGGCCGGTTCCTTGTTTGGTTCCATGCAGCACGTCGCTGGTTCCGTACCGATGTCGGAAGTGATCAGTTCTTATGTATTCCCCTCCGGAGTTGGTATGTGGGCAGTTCCCACGGTATCGGGACTAACCGCTTCCGGTATCGGGATGACTGCTTCTGGTATCGGTATGGGTGCTTCGGAAACCCTACAACGTCCGCGCAAATTCTGGTTAGTTGCCGATGCAGAATTAATCGTCTATGGTGCCACCGAACCCGATGCCACCGTAACTATCGGTGGTCGTCCGATTAAACTCAATCCCGATGGCACTTTCCGCTATCAGATGTCCTTCCAAGATGGTTTAATCGATTATCCGATTATGGCCGTAGCCGCCGATGGGGAACAAAATCGTTCTATCCACATGAAATTCACCAGGGAAACCCCCTCTCGCAATACCAACACTAAAGACGAGGCGGTTCTAGAATGGTTATTCTAGATTGGGTTTTCTAACGTTACCAAAGCCAAACCAATTACTTCCCCCTAACTGAGATTTAGTTAGGGGATTTTTTTTGAGAAGATAACGGCTTTTATTCCCAAATCTGACAGCTTAAATCGCCCGATTTTTGGGAAAGACGCAGATTTTCACCGTAATCGACGGGAACATCGATCACCGTAGGGACATCTTGCCGGAAAGCATCCTCTAGTGTCGGGATCAAATCCTGAGTAGATTCCACCCGATAGCCTTTTAATCCCATACTTTCAGCAAATTTAACAAAATCGGGATTACCAAACTTAATAAAAGAAGATGTCCCAAAATAGTTTAACTGCTTCCATTCGATTAAACCGTAACCGCCATCATTAAAGATGAGAGTGACGAAGGGAGTTCCCACCCGCAAAGCTGTCTCCAATTCCTGACAATTCATCATAAAACCGCCGTCCCCCGTCACCGCCACGACGCGCTTATCGGGATGAACTAACTTAGCGGCGATCGCACCAGGGATAGCAATACCCATAGCGGCGAAACCGTTAGAAATAATGCAAGTATTAGGACAATCGGAGTGATAATGGCGGGCCATCCACATTTTATGAGCGCCCACGTCACAAATAGCGATATCTTCCGGTCCCATCACCTGACGCAGATCGTAGATCAATTTTTGTGGCTTGATCGGAAAACCCGTATCATTGGCATAGGTTTCGTAATCGGCCCGAATTTCCGTCTTTAATGCTGCGGTGACAGGAGTTGGTTTATTCTGGCGATCGGCCCGTTTGAGGATATCGATGAGAGAATCGGTGATATCACCCACCACTTCCACCACCGGAGCATAACTGCTGTCAATTTCCGCCGGAGTCATGCCGATGTGAATAATCGGTAATTTCCCCTCTGGATTCCATTTTTTCGGCGAATACTCGATTAAATCGTAACCAACAGCGATAATTAAATCACTGCGATCAAAGGCACAACTAATCAAATCCCGTTGCTGTAATCCTACCGCCCAAAGAGCCAGAGGATGGGTATAGGGAATCACCCCCTTACCCATAAAAGTGTTAGCCACAGGGATATTCAAGGCCGTGGCGAATTCCGTTAAAGCTTCACTAGCATTAGCGCGAATTGCCCCATTTCCCGCCAAAATCAAGGGATTTTTGGCTTTAGAAATCACTGCCGCCGCCATATTCAAAGTCCGATAGGAAGCGTAAACTTTTTCCTGACTATCGAGGGGCAAAGGACTACCATCGGCAGCCATAGCGGCGATATTTTCGGGAAGATCGATATGAACTGCCCCCGGTTTCTCACTTTGGGCGGTTTTAAAGGCTCTCCGTACCACTTCCGGGGTGATACCCGGCCGGACGATCTGTTTATTCCATTTCGTCACCGGGGCGAACATGGCCACCAGATCCAGATATTGATGGGATTCAATGTGCATTCGATCGGTTCCCACCTGGCCGGTGATGGCCACCAAGGGCGCCCCATCGAGATTAGCATCGGCTACCCCCGTCATCAGGTTAGTCGCCCCCGGTCCTAGGGTGGAGAGACAAACCCCCGCTTTTCCCGTCAAGCGTCCATAGACATCGGCCATAAAAGCGGCGCCCTGTTCGTGACGGGTGGTGATAAATTTGATCGAGGAGTTTTTTAGGGCTTCCAAAACATCGAGGTTTTCTTCCCCGGGTAGCCCAAAAATATACTCGACCCCTTCATTCTCTAGACATTTAACTAGAAGTTCGGCTGTGTTTAATTCCCCCATAATTCCCTCCTGTAGAGCTTACTTCATCAGTAAAGTCTCTAGAGATAGTTCATCCCGGCGGATTGAGGTTGTTGCGCTCAACTCGTCGGGATGATATCAGTAGACTATATGTACCAATGTAGCTGACTAAAATTTTGTTTAAGTCTATCCATATACCATTGTGACTTAGATCTTGACCCTTGGCAGATTATTTATTCGCACAATGGGGGAGAATTTTTTTTAGGCCGTTAATTCTTCGGCGGCGTGGGCCAGTTGGGCGGCGACTTTGGCTAAATAGGGACGACTTAACCACCAGATGAAGGGGGACAGCCAACCGCGCAGGGTGACAGAATAGGAAATATAACTACCACAGAGGGTTGATTCCACTTGGTAGGTCATTTTCTGTTCCATGCCGGGGATAGCGAGAACTCTGAGGCTGAGGAGTTCCCCGGGGCGGACATTTTCCACGAAAACCCGGATAGGAATGGGAGTCAGACGGGTGACAGCTTGATAGATTAACCCCGGTTTAGCGATTAAACCCAAGGGAACATCAGCCTTGGCAATCAAAGGATGCCAAGAGACATCGGCCACATTGATTAATTTTTGCCAGAGGACATCGACAGGGGCGCTACTGACCACCCGATAGGTTTTGTAGAGTGAAAACTTACAGAATAGTCTGCCTTTGGCCGCTACAATCCTTAAGGAAAAATTGAGAATCACCGATTGCCTCCCGCAAAAATAATCCGGCGAATTTTCTATTGTAAAAAATAAATGGCTTTCCGGGAGTGTGAGCTTTTTATAATTTTAACTTAGTCTCAGCAGAAGTCCCTCACTTAAGTGCGATCAAATGAATGCTCTATTTAACTTGGTATCATAACGTAAGTAGCTGGTTATAATTAAATTAAAAATGGATTTTGCCTTTAATCCCCCCTTGATCCCCCCTTGATCAGGCTGTCCTTTAGTCACATCTTTCTTAACATTTCAAACCTTTGTAGCACAAGGCTTTCAAGACTCGGTTAACAATTTGTAATATTCCTTGTTGACACCCTTACTGACAAAGAAAAAACTGAAATCAAGTCAGGATAAGGG
>NZ_JADBUB010000101.1:0-3925 GCF_020245865.1 Microcystis sp. M169S2 | reverse complement strand
CTTCTAGGTTCTGTGTGATAAGTGTAACTTACATAGGATCGATCAATCTTTGTGTCCTTTGTGTCTTTGTGGTTCGTTCCACCCCCTGGCTAGGAGGAATGTATCTTAGAATACATTTTGCCCACCAAACCGAAGAGAGCCGGTAGAGCCGCCTTTTTTAACTTTTTTATTGATCTCATTAAGCATTTCTACTTATTGCAAAGGTGAGATGCTCCCATGACCAAAGAGCTACTCATACAAATCAATCGAGAAGGAAACCTCGAACTTCCTCCTGAAGTTCAAACCCGCCTCAACCCAGGAGATAAATACATGATTTCCCTGACGGAAGACTCCATCATTCTCAAAAAAGTTCATCAAGATAAAGTCAATCTAGAGCAATTCTTTGAGCGACTAGAAGCAATGGAACCAGACCCCAATCAACCGACTCTGGCTGAGATTAGCCAGATAATTAAAGAAGCTCGCCAAATTAGACGCGCCAACTCATGAAAGTTGTTCTAGATGTCAATGTTTGGATTTCAGGATTGTTGTGGGGAGAAGTTCCGGGTAAAATCCTTAAATTAGCTAAAAATCAAAAAATTACAATCTTTGCCTCCCAAAAGATCTTAGCTGATATAGAAGATACATTAGAACGACCCAAACTCCAATCTCGAAAACAATATTGTGGATATACAACTGCATACCTGATGACTATCGTTCAAGAACTTATACAACCTTGTGTTGACAGACTATTAGAAGTTCCTCAACTTAGAGATGCAGATGATGCTGTTATTTTAGCGAGCGCTATAGTTATTCAAGCAGAAGTTATTATTACAGGAGATTTAGATTTACTAACATTACATGACTTTGAAAATATCCCCATCATTACTCCCCAAGAATTTCTTAGTTGCTACTTTAATGAGTAGAGAAGAGGAGTAAGGTAATTAATTGACGATTTAAACTAGGAGAAAAGATAAGTTTAACCGACAATAATTGCTATGATTACTGTAGGATTTAAAAAATAGCGATCGCTATTGCAATCCTCTTATTTTTTTGTTGGGTTTCCTCACGTCAGCCCAACCTACAAAAGAGTCTTTTTTTTTGGGTTGAGCGAATCAATAGGTTAAAGAAAACCTCTCAATTTTAGGGGAGAGCGAAACCTAACAGCCAACACCTCAATCCGTCTAAATTGGCGATCGCTTCTCATGACTTTTTGTGGGGTTTCCTTGGGTCAATCCAAGCGTACTATAGTTGGGTTTCCCCACGTCAACCCAAACTACGGCTTTTTGGGCAAAAAAAGCCCTGACAACTGAGGCAAATTAATTCGGCATCGCTAATCGTCGGGGATTTGCGTACCATATTGCATCGAAAAAAACAAGTATTTTTCACTAAATGATAACAAAGCGCTCCCGATTGCGGCGCTTTTTCCGTTTGTATCCGAAACAAAAAAAATTGCTCGCCCTATTCTGCATATTCCCAAAAAAGCAGCCTATGAATTAAGTAGGGGTTGCTGAATCAATCTAAAAACCTTGTTGGATTAATATTTTTAGGCTTTTTTGAAATCAAAAACTGCCAACCCTTGGAGTGATCTACACCCCGAAGCCTGCCCCCGGAAAAAACTTTTTCAGCAAACCCTACAATTTAAAATCATCCCCACCGAGGAACTAGCCATGAAATCCTTTGCCCTTCTTACCACCGTCAGCCTAATCAGCCTTTCCACCCTTGCGACTGTTCGCCCCGCCATGGCGCTAGAGAGCCGACAACCAGCCGAAACCCGGATCGCTCAAGGGAACAATCAAGACGCGATCGGCCACTATAACCGGGGAGTTGACTACATCCAACAGGAAAAATACGATCTCGCCCTCGCTGAATTCACCAAAGCGATCGAACTCGATCCTAACTATACCGAGGCTTACAACAATCGCGGGTTTCTTTACGCCGGACAGGGGAAACCCGACCTCGCCCTGTCCGATTTCAATCAGGCGATTAACATTAATCCCCGATTGGCCGAGGCTTACTACAATCGCGGGCTTCTTTACAAAGAACAGGGGAAACCCGACCTCGCCCTGTCCGATTTCAATCAGGCGATCAACATTAATCCCCGATTGGCCGAGGCTTATCTGACTCGGGGGGTTCTTTACGCCGGACAGGAGAAACCAGACCTCGCCCTGTCCGATTTCAATCAGGCGATCAATATTAATCCCCGATTGGCCATGGCTTACCACAATCGGGGGCTTCTTTACGCCATACAGGGGAAACTAGACCTCGCCCTGTCCGATTTCAATCAGGCGATCAACATTAATCCCCGATACGTCGGAGCTTACTACAATCGGGGGCTTCTTTACTACAAACAGGGGAAACCCGACCTCGCCCTATCCGATTACAATCAGGCGATCAACATTAATCCCAGATACGCCGAGGCTTACCTCAATCGGGGGGTTATTTACGCCAGACAGGAGAAACCCGACCTCGCCCTGTTCGATTACAATCAGGCGATCAACATTAATCCCCGATTGGACCTGGCTTACAGCAATCGCGGGCTTCTTTACGACATACAGGGGAAACCAGACCTCGCCCTGTCCGATTACAACAAAGCGATCGAGCTTAATCCCCGAGACGCCGATGCTTACAACAATCGGGGGGTTATTTACGCCAGACAGGGGAAACCAGACCTCGCCCTGTCCGATTTCAATCAGGCGATCAACATTAATCCCAGATACGCCGAGGCTTACGCCAATCGGGGGGTTCTTTATTATTCTCGACAAGAAAGGGAAAAAGCGATCGGAGATTTCCGACAAGCCGCCGAACTGTTCCGCCAGCAAGGAAACGCGGCGGCCTATGAAAAGGTTCTGGAACTGCTACGGCAATTAGGCGCGGTCTAGTCCTTTTTCTTGGGTTGAGCGAATCAATGGGTTAAAGAAAACCTCTCAATTTTAGGGGAAAGGGAAACCCAACACGCAAAACCTAAATCCGTCGGAATCGGCGATCGCTTCTCATGGCTTTTTGTGGGGTTTCCTTGGGTCAATTCAACCGACGGTAATTGCTATGATTACTATAGGATTTGAAAAGGGTGCGCGTTCGGCCTTAATTGGAGTCTTAGGACAGGATGACCAAGCACCAATTTTATCTAGTCCCGTGGGAGCATTATCTTTTATCGGCGAAAATAGCCTTTTAGTCGCCGCTAGTCGCGATTTAAATCGGTTTTGGACTCAGGTAGAGGAGGGGTTAGAAGCAGATAGTCCCCTACAGGAATTAATAACACAGGTCTTAAACCGCTTCCAGTCGCCTTTAGGTTTAAATTTGCCTGAAGACGTTTTTAGCTGGGTTAGAGGCGAATATAAGTAGGTAGGCGTTAAAAGTTGTCAGATCCCCCCTTATCAAGGGGGGTAGGGGGGATCCCCCCGCCTACCGACACCCCCCTTATCAAGGTAGGGCTGTTTCATTTAAATTAAGTACAGCTGATTTTGAGTCAATAAATTTGACTGAAGATTCTCAAGTTTATCTTTTTCTAACCAAAAGAGTTAGTCACAATAATTAATCTTTAATCCTCTGCCAATATTTATTATGAATAAAGTGATAAAGCTTGTTCTCAAGCCACTAAAAGTCCATCTCTCTTGAAATTGTCTGAGAGTACATCCTGTTAATTTAGCTAATTTTTCTGCTTCTTACGTCGATAAAACTATCAGTTTTTCCCAACGTTCAGCTAACCACCTCTGTCCCTCCGTTATTGAGAGAAAACCCAAACCTCTGAAAAGATTCAATCCTATAGTTGTGAGAATTGACCAATTGCTTGCTGCTTGAAAATCACTTATAGCACTTCTTGGAGCTATAAGGTACAATGAAAAGCAAATAGACAAATAATAGAAATCGCCAGCTTCCTATGAGACCCTATTCCGTAGATTTTCGCCAAAAAATTATCGATGTCTGGAAGAAAGAAAAAATTTCTATT
>NZ_JADBUB010000100.1:0-5473 GCF_020245865.1 Microcystis sp. M169S2 | reverse complement strand
TAATCGTTCTGCTGAAAGACATAGTGATTTTTGGATAGGTACTTATGGTACTTTTTGGGTTGAGTCGATGGATACTTTCTCGGAACTTGCCTTTTCTTTGATCCGCCTCAAACCCCAGAAAAACCCTTATTTCTCCAAAGGCTTAACGGCTATGAGCCTTATAAAGCAAGCTTTTTAACTGTTCTGTCACCCCTTGAGAGAGAATTCTTGTCCATTAAGAAATGTTACAAATTATATGGGTACATTAAGAAAAGTTAAGGGGTATATCCATTGATGGATAAGGGTTTCGGCTATTATGGTATATATGTATGGGGTAAGTTTAGATATATGTATGGGGGAAGTTCAGTAATAAGGGTGTCTTAGCTAGAGCTAAGACACCCTTACCGATGATTTCTGGGGGCTTAATTTTTCCCTAAAAATCAACAATTCTATAACCCACCGCAGTGGAGGGACAGCGATAGATTAGGCGACAACCTGAATATTGGTTGCAGCGATGACTGGCAAATTAGTAAGAGTTGCGAGTTGAACCAGACCACCAGGATTAGCAAGGTTTGAGTCAAACGATAAAATACCACCACTGTAGATAAATTTGGCAGTGCCATTTTCAGCTGTCGCGAATAGGCTAGCAGTCAAAGTACCGCCAATGGTAGTCAGTCCACCAAAACCAGCGGAAGAAACTACGATAGCATCAGCTTCACTGACGTTAAAATCCGTGATGGTGTCAAGGCCTTCGGTGGGATTGTTGAAAACAAAACGGTCAGTATTACTGCCACCAGTTAGGGTATCGTTTCCAGCACCACCGGTGAGAGTATCGTTTCCAGAGCCACCATTTAGGGTATCGTTTCCAGAGCCACCGATGAGATTATCGTTTTGAGAGCCACCCAATAGGCTATCGTCTCCAGTTCCACCGTCTAGGAAATCGGCTCCCTCTCGACCATTTAGGGTATCGTTGCCCGTACCGCCATCGAGTTGATTATTGCCAGTATTCCCAGTAAGGGAGTCGTCACCGTCGCCGCCCACCAGGTTTTCGATACCGCTCAGTACGTCTATACCTTCGCCCGTGTTCTGGCCGGTAGTTAAAGTCAGGTTGACGGTGTTGTTGCCTGCGCCAAATGTTGCTGTGTCGGTACCCGCACCACCTACTAAGCTGTCATTGCCCGCACCACCGATGAGGGTATCGTCGCCCGCATCACCTAGAAGGGTGTCATTGCCCGTACCGCCATCGAGTTGGTTATTGCCAGTATCCCCGATAAGGGAGTCGTCGCCGTCGCCGCCCACCAGGTTTTCGATACTGCTCAGTACGTCTGTACCTTCGCCCGTGTTCTGGCCGGTAGTTAAAGTCAGGTTGACGGTGTTGTTGCCTGCACCAAATGTTGCTGTGTCGGTACCCGCGCCACCCAGAAGGGTGTCGTTGCCCGCACCACCACTTAGGTTGTCGTTGCCCGTACCGCCATCGAGTTGGTTATTGCCAGTATTCCCGATAAGTACGTCGTCACCGTCGCCGCCCACCAGGTTTTCGATACCGCTCAGTACGTCTATACCCTCGCCCGTGTCCTGGCCGGTAGTTAAAGTCAGGTTGACGGTGTTGTTGCCCGGGCCAAATACTGCCGTGTCGGTACCCGCACCACCATCAAGGGTATCATTGCCCGCACCGCCGGAGATCGTATCATTGCCCGCACCGCCGCTGTATTTGTCATCGAACCCGGTGCCAATGATCAACTGACCATCTCCACGAAGCCCGTAGATGCTCACTTGCGGCGACGCACCCGTAAATGCGCTTCCGCTGCCAAAGGTCAACAGATCAGCAGTGCTCGATAAAATTCCAAGTCCGACTTGTTCAAAGACATTGTTAGTGAACGAGTTTCCAGTAACCGCAACATCAGCTGGATTGTTTGTGTCGAAGGACAAGCCAACGAAGTTGTCTTCGAAGCTATTCCCACTGACTGAGCCAGCAGCTCCCGGTTTCAGATAAACGCCGGTTGCGAAGCCGCTAAAACTGTTTCCAGAAACCTCCAGTCCCGTGATGGAACCAGCCGTGATAAGGCCGCGCGAGCCATCGCTATCAACCGTTCCGCTCCGGTGGAAGACCGTGTTCTCCACAGTTGCGTTATTCCCTTGGACATAGACCCCCGCCAACTCTCCGGAGATCGTCGTGCCTTCTGCGATCTTCATGCCATCGATCAACACGCCATCGACCTGAATATGAATGCCGCCAGTCAGAACCGATTCAGCGCCACGGGTATCGCCCGCATCAGTGCCTGCATTCGCACCACGAATCGTCAGCGACTTGTTGACGGTGAGGTTCTCGGTGTAAGACCCGGCTCCGACAAGGATCCGATAGCCGTCGGCCGCCGCATCGATCGCCTCTTGGATGGTCGTGAAACCGCCAATCAAAACGTCGTTGTTGTCGAACAACCGGACTGTGGTAAGGATGTTGGCGACTGGAACCGTCACGTCCGCGAATTGCAAGAATTCGACGTTCTGAACTGTATCGGTGCCGTCGGGCGAGCCGCTACGACTGTCCACGATCGTGAAGTTGCTGACCGAGCCAGTGGTCGTGTAGTCGGCAAGGTTACCGGTGTAGATCGCTGTATCGGTACCCGCGCCACCTTCAAGGTTGTCATTGCCTGCGCCACCTTCTAGGGCATCATTGCCCGTACCACCAGCAAGGGCATCATTGCCGCCGTTGCCCTGTAGGAGGTTTGCGCCGTCGTTGCCGGTGAGGACGTTGTCGCCAGCGTTGCCCGTGAGGTTGATGCTCCCCGTCCCAGCCAGCGTGCCGTTGGCCACGCCAGTGTCCAGGACTAGGCCAGTGAAGCCGGTCACTCCCGCCTCGGCGTTCACCGTGAGGTTCTCGAAAGCGGTGGTCGCGGTGCCCGGCGTGTACGCGCCGGTCTTCACCCACACGGTCTGGCCAGCACCCGCGGCGCTCACAGCCCGCTGGACGTCGGCCGTGGTCGTCGTCGACGGCGACCAGAAGCTCGACGGCGTCACGTAGACGTTGCCACTACTGATGGTGACCGCGCCTAGGTTCGTAGCGTCTACCACGTCGGCCAACTGATCCGCAATTGCGAACAGCTGGTCTGTCGTGGTGCTGCCCGTCAGCGACACACCGTTGAACACGTTCGGCGTCGCGTTCACCGCGTTGAGGGTCTTTCCAACGCTCCGCTGCGCGATCGCCGCCACTGCCACCGACGAGTTCACGTTGCCGTTGATGAAGGTGTTGCCCGAGAGCGTGATCGTGTTGGCATCGACGCCGGTCGTGCCTGGAATCGACACCGCGCCGCTGTCGAGATTCGGCTGGATGTTCAGACCCGTGGCCTGCGTCGAGCCGACTGGCAGGGCGACATCGTTGTAGTTGATCGTGTTGTTCGAGATCGTCGAGTTGGCCGACGGCGCGTAGTACGTCGGGTCGCTCGACTTGCCGCCAGAAAGCACGAACGCTGCACCGCCGATCCGTTGGAACGTGTTGTTGCTGGCCGTGGAGTTCACAAGGCTCAGCCACGCGCCGCTGCCAGCCGAAACGTCTTGGATCGTGTTGTTGCTAAACGTGCTGTTGGTCATCGTCGAGGCGATGCTGACACCCGTGCCACGACTGTTTCCGAACGTGTTGCCCGTGATCGTCGCCCCATCCAGCCGCGTGCGGAGCTGCGGCTGCACGAGCGGCACGTTGGTTGCGAACACCGTGTTCCCGCTGATCAAGAGATTCGAGTAGAGCAGCGATGCCGAACCGTCTCGGAACATATTCGTGAATACCATCCCCCGCGGGCCGCTCGATGCCGCCGACGTCACCAGGTTGATGTAGTTGTCGGCGATGCTCACGTTCGCTATCTCCGCGTTCACCGACTTCGTGGCGTTGTCGGTCGATTCGCCGAACACGATGCCGTTCAACTGGGCTGTGGTGGAGTAGCTGGAGTAGATCCAGTTGTTGCGGATCGCCACGTTCGCACGATAGGCCACCGACGGGTCGCCAGGCTTAGTCGAGGTGGCGTTCGTCCGCGTGTTGATCCCGTCGCGGGCTGGATTCCGCGGGTTGATCGAGAACCCGTCGATCGTCACGTCGTTCGCCTCGATCGTGACGACGAAGCTGGAACTATTGCCCGTGCCGTTGATGATTGTCTCGCCGCCAGAACGCGTCAAACCGGTTGCCTTCACGCCAGCCTGGGCACCACGCAGCGTCAGCGACTTCCGGATCATGAGATCCTCGCTGTACGTCCCCGCGGCGACGAGTACCACCTCGTTGGCGTTCGCCGCCGCGATGCCTTGGGCGATCGTCGTGTACTCGCTGCCCACTGCGCTGCCGACTACGATCACCGCCTTGTCGGCGAACTGCAGCTTCTCGATGTCGGTCACCGTGTCGACAATCGAGCCGCCGACCACTTGCGTCACCACCACGTTCGACCCGCTGAAGGCCAGCGTGTAGTCGGCGTAGTTGCCAGCGAAGGTCGCCGTGTCTATCCCTGCGTCGCCGTCGAGCGAGTTCGTGCCGGCTCCACCCGTAAGCGTGTCGGTACCCGCACCACCGATGAGGGTGTCGTTGCCCGCACCGCCAGAGATCGTATCGTTGCCCGCACCGCCGCTGTATTTGTCATCGAACCCGGTGCCAATGATCAACTGACCATCTCCCCGAAGCCCGTAGATGCTCACTTGCGGCGACGCACCCGTAAATGTGCTTCCGCTGCCAAAGCTCGACAGATCAGCAGTGCTCGATAAACTTCCAAGTCCGACTTGTTCAAAGAGATTGTTGGTGAACGAGTTTCCAGTAACCGCAACATCGGCCGGATTGTTTGTGTCGAAGGACAAGCCAACGAAGTTGTCTGTGAAGCTATTCCCACTGACTGAGCCAGCAGCTCCCGGGTTCAGATAAACGCCGGTTGCGAAGCCGCTAAAACTGTTTCCAGAAACCCCCAGTCCCGTGATGGAACCAGCCGCAGTGATAACGCCGCGCGAGCCATCGCCATCAACCGTTCCGCTCCGGTGGAAGACCGTGTTCTCCACAGTTGCGTTATTCGCTTGGACATAGACCCCCGCCAACTCTCCGGAGATCGTCGTGCCTTCTGCGATCTTCATGCCATCGATCAACACGCCCTCGTTCAGAATATGAATGCCGCCAGTCAGAACCGATTCAGCGCCACGGGTATCGCCCGCATCAGTGCCTGCATTCGCACCAAGAATCGTCAGCGACTTGTTGACGGTGAGGTTCTCGGTGTAAGACCCGGCTCCGACAACGATGCGATAGCCGTTGGCCGCCGCATTGATCGCCGCCTGGATGGTCGTGAAACCGCCAATCAAAACGTTGTTGTTGTCGAACAACTGGACCGGACTAAGGATACCAGCGACTGGAACCGTCACGTCCGCGAATTGCAAAAATTCGACGTTCTCAACTGTATCCGTGCCGTCGGGTGAGCCGCTACGATTGTCCACGATCGTGAAGTTGTTGGCTGAGCCACTGGTCGTATAGTCGGCAAAGTTA
>NZ_JADBUB010000010.1:0-35180 GCF_020245865.1 Microcystis sp. M169S2 | reverse complement strand
TGACTTCGTTTCTCAGGAATTGAGAGCGGCCGAAGACCCGGAATTTGAAACCTTCTACACTAAAAATATTCTGCTTAACGAAGGTCTGAGAGCTTGGATGGCTCCCCAAGACCAACCCCACGAAAACTTTATCTTCCCTGAGGAGGTTCTCCCGCGTGGTAACGCTCTCTAATATCCCTACTGCTAGTGGTCGTGACCAAAGTTCCACCGGCTTCGCTTGGTGGTCTGGTAACGCTCGTCTTATCAACCTCTCCGGTAAACTGCTCGGCGCTCACGTCGCCCACGCTGGTTTAATCGTTTTCTGGGCCGGGGCGATGACCCTGTTTGAAACCGCCCACTTTATCCCCGAAAAACCGATGTACGAACAGGGTTTAATCCTGCTTCCCCACTTAGCTACCCTCGGTTTTGGGGTCGGTCCTGGTGGTGAAGTAGTCGATACCTTCCCCTACTTCGTCGCTGGTGTTCTGCACTTAATTTCTTCGGCTGTACTCGGTTTTGGTGGTATCTACCACGCTATCCGCGGACCGGAAACCCTAGAGGAATACTCTAATTTCTTCGGTTACGACTGGAAAGACAAAAACCAAATGACCAACATCATCGGTTATCACCTAATTCTCTTGGGTTGTGGTGCGCTGTTGTTGGTATTTAAAGCCATGTTCTTTGGCGGTGTCTATGATACCTGGGCTCCCGGTGGCGGTGATGTCCGCGTCATCACTAATCCTACCCTCAACCCCGCAGTTATCTTTGGTTATCTGACCAAAGCTCCTTTCGGTGGCGAAGGCTGGATTATCAGCGTCAACAACATGGAAGATATCATCGGCGGTCACATCTGGATTGGCTTAATCTGTATCGGTGGCGGTATCTGGCACATTCTCACCAAACCTTTTGCTTGGGCGCGTCGCGCTTTCATCTGGTCTGGAGAAGCCTATCTGTCCTACAGCTTGGGCGCTCTTTCCATGATGGGCTTTATCGCCGCCGTTTACGTTTGGTTTAACAACACCGCCTATCCCAGTGAATTCTACGGTCCGACTGGTATGGAAGCTTCCCAATCTCAAGCTTTCACCTTCTTGGTGCGTGACCAACGTTTAGGTGCTAACGTCGCCTCTGCCCAAGGCCCCACCGGTCTAGGTAAATACCTGATGCGCTCTCCCACTGGCGAAATCATCTTCGGTGGTGAAACCATGCGTTTCTGGGATTTCCGCGGTCCCTGGTTAGAACCCCTCCGCGGTCCTAACGGTTTAGACCTCGACAAAATCAGAAATGACGTACAACCTTGGCAAGTACGCCGCGCGGCTGAATACATGACTCACGCTCCTTTAGGTTCCTTGAACTCTGTGGGTGGCGTTATCACTGATGTTAACTCGTTTAACTATGTGTCTCCTCGCGCTTGGTTGGCTACCTCTCACTTCACCCTCGCCTTCTTCTTCCTGATTGGACACCTCTGGCACGCTGGACGCGCTCGCGCCGCCGCCGCCGGTTTCGAGAAAGGAATTGACCGCGAGACTGAACCCGCATTGGCAATGCCTGACCTCGACTAATTTCGCTTAGTTCGATGGTAGAGGCTCCCGTCTGGTTGGCGGGAGCCTTTTTGTGGTTAATATCAGACATTGACATCCTCAGACGCGGCTAAAATACTCTCTAAAGCCGATAATAATCGTTGATTTTCTGCCGGTAAACGGACAGCAACCCGAAAATAATTGCTGCCCAATTCGGGGAAACTGAGACAATCGCGGATGAAAATTCGATGATATTTTAATAAAGCTTCCTGTAGGGGTAAACAGGAAGATTGAGATTGTACTAAGAGGAAGTTAGCGGCACTGGTTTGGGGCTGTAACTGCGGAAAATCAGCTAATCCCTGCCATAAATCCTCGCGGGCTGCCGTTAACCAATCCCAAGTTTGTTGTTGAAAATCCCTATCTTCAATTGCCGCAATAGCGGCAACCACAGCCAAGTTATTCACCGACCAAGGATCGCGCCATTTTTGCCATTGTAACAGGCGATCGGGATGGGCGAGGACATATCCTAGACGTAAACCGGGGAGACTGTAAAATTTAGTTAGGGAACGCAAAATCACGAGATTAGGATATTCCGGCAACAGAGATATTAAACTCTCCTGTTGTGGCGGGGGTAAAAAATCCATAAAAGCTTCATCCACTACCACCAAACCAAATTGCGATAGATAGGGACGAATGGCCGCCACCGTCCAGAGTTTCCCGGTGGGATTATGGGGATTATTAAGTAATAAGCCTTGTTTTTTGGGATTAACCGGCTTTAAACTGGTTAAATCTAGGGAATGTTGGCAGATTTTTCCACCAAAACTTTTTAAAGCCCGTTCGTAATCGTTAAAAGCGGGTGTTAGTACATAAACACTATCAAATGAGGCCAATTCCCGACCAGCCCAGGTTAATAACTCAGCCGTACCATTGCCCGGGAGAATCCAATCTGGTCCGATATTGTGCCATTGACCGAGGGCAGAACGCAACTGCCAATACGCGGGGTCAGGATAACGAGTCAGACTGGTTAAATGGCTTTTAATAGCGGTTAGGGCGCTTTCCGGTGGACCGAGGGGGTTGATACTGGCAGAAAAATCGAGAATAGAGGAAACCGGACAGCCAGCAATTGTGGCCGCCCAGTCAAGATTACCACCATGTTTAGGTCTAGGCAAAAGACTTACAGCGAACGAAACTCAACAGTAATTATTCCTTATCCGGAGCCACTCTGTCTTTAAACAGTTTACCCGCCGAGAAAGCCGGGACGCGAGTGGCCGGAATCTCCATCTTATCGCCGGTTTTTGGGTTGCGTCCTTCCCGGGCCTGACGTTCCCGGGCCTCGAAGGAACCGAATCCTACTAGGGTTACTTTGTCCCCCTCAGAAACCGCATCGATAATGGTTTCGATGGCGGCAGTGAGAACAGCATCTGCTTGTTTTTTGGTGACAGAGGCTTTGAGAGCGATTTGATCGATTAATTCACCTTTATTCATGCGCTAACTCCTTTTTTTGCGGTTTTTCTGAGTTTAGGGTGGTTGTCAGTAGTTTATTATGGTTCCCCTGTTGAGGACTCGCCAGGATCGAGATCACTAAATAATGCCTCAAATCCTCATTGGCTATATATTCCACTGCATTATTCTAAGCGGGAATTGTCTCGATCGGAATCGCTGAAACCTTTAATTTATCTAGATTTCCCCCCGATTCCCCGTTAAGAGGAGAGACAAAAGGGAATAAGCGAGAGATTTACAGCGATATAAGCTAATAAAAAGAGATTAGCAAGCTAAATTGCCGATAAATATTCTCTAAAAGCGATAGGCATCCTAACTTCCCAAAAATCGTTCATCGGTTCTCTCCAAGATTTTTGACTAATTTTGCCCCCAAAAACGTTAAAAAAGTTTACCAAAGCAATTTCTGCCCACAAATTAAGGTTCTGTCCCAGGAGATATTCGCTAGAATTGGAACTTATGATCGTTAAAAATATTCAAAAAAGCAGGATTTAACTGGAAAGTTTGCTATCATTATCTATTCAGCGACAAACTCGCATGGTGATTTACTGCTATCCCCTAGCCGATCTAGGTCAAAGCTTAAGACGTTCTTTTATCGTGACTTTTTTGGCAGTAATCGCCATTCTTGGCGGTCTGATCCCCGAATTTTCTTGGACGACGGAGGTAGTTAGTTTTCAGTCCTCCGCTTATACTCAAGATTTTACGGCTGACCAAATTAAACGTTATGCAACCGCAGTTTTGTTGATCGAAACCCAAAGAAAACAAGCTTATCAGGCAATTTCGCAAATTTTAGGGAAAATTCCCCCAGCAATTACCTGTAACCAACGGGAAAGCTTTAATAATCTTCCCACTAATGCCCAAAGAATTGCCGTCGATTATTGTAATAACTCAAAAAAGATTGTCCAAGATAGTGGTCTGACTGCCGCTCAGTTTAACACCATTACTAACCGGATTAGTAGCGATGATAACTTGAGACGACGGGTGCGAAATGAGATGATTCGTCTGCAGCGGGAAAATAAATAGAAAAAGTTCCTCAGTTTTTCGGGTCAAGTTGGAGTCAGGGCTACAATAAGAATGTTTTTCCCATTGACCACTACCATGTTAACTTTTACCGAGCGCTTACCCCCCCGTCATACCGCTAGTCCACCTCCCCCAGAAACGGTAGTTTTTAGCCTTCTACTTACGGCCGAAGAACGCACCCGCAGCCGTTATCGTCTCGACAGTCCCGAAGGTTTTTCCCTCTGTTTTCGTTTACCTCGCGGCACCATTCTACAGGATCGCGATTTCCTGCGGGGAGAAAACGGCGAAATTGTTCAAATTATCGCTAAACCCGAACCAGTTATCACTATTACCGCCCCTTCAACCGATTTACTCCTCAAAGCGGCCTATCACCTCGGTAATCGTCATGTAGCCCTAGAAATTAATCCCGATTATCTGCGTCTGGCCCCCGATGCTGTCCTACAAGCAATGTTAGAAGGTTTGGGATTAACTGTAACTGAAGAAATCGCCCCCTTTAACCCCGAAATTGGCGCTTATCAGCATTATCATGACCTGGAAGAGGCAAAAAAGGGATAGTTTAAAAAAGACCTCTTGCAGAAATCAAAAATCGTTGTTAGGGTTAGGCTTCGGCCGTGAGCTCAGCCGAACGGAGTCAGTAGCCAGTAGTCAGTAGTCAGGAGAATTAAAAATGAGCATTAATCAGTTAAATGGTCTATAGCGGTTCTCGCATCTGTGCGGCACACTTAAACCTTTGCTGATTAAGCTGTTCAGGATCGGGAATGTACCTCTTGTGAATCAGAAACGCTATATTTACAGATTTTATGCCATTTAATCCTTGTTTTTGACGTTTTTGAACCATGAAAAATTAATTATGCAAGAGGTTTAAAGAACGGAATTCGGTATGGGTCAAAGTTTCTAGAAAAGCCCTAGGGATAGCTTGAGTATTTATACTTATTGCCATCCAGGTATGCTTTCCCTAAGATATAGTCGATCGGTAATCGTACCGAACTAATTACCGAAAATTTGGGTTTAAAACCCTTGGAATGATGTTTTTATTGTATTCAGGAAGTTAAAAAAATGAAGACCAAATCGATCATAAGCTTACTATCCCTTAGTATTATGGGGATGTCAATCTATGCAGGTCAAGCTAATAGTAGTGATTATCGAGCTTTGACCCCGGAAGAAAAATCACGGTTGACTGATGCTTTGCTAAAACAGGGCTGTAGAAATCCTAAAGCGATGAAATTTGATGTTGAGACTAACCTATTTGAAGCAGAAGATGCTGTGTGTGAGGGAGGAAGAAAGTATGATATTTACCTTGATAGAAACTTTAGGATTGTTTCAATGAAACCAGATTAAAATATCAAATCTCTGAGAAGCTTTTACCGGTTGCCGCGAAGATTACCGATCAGGTATAACAAAGCCATTCTGACAGCGACACCACTGGTAACTTGTTGGGAAATCAGACTAAAATCGGGATCGTCCATTAAATCGGAACTAATTTCCACTCCCCGATTCACAGGACCTGGATGAAGCACCTTCACCCCCGGTTGACAGGATTGCAAACGAGGACGAGTAATGCCAAAACTTTGATGATATTCCCGTAAACTGGGCAAAAGATTGGCGGTCATGCGTTCTTTTTGCAGTCGCAGGGTCATCACAAAATCGGCCTTTTCTAAAGCTGGTTCTAAATCCCAGTGGAGAAATAGGCGATCGCACAATTCTCCAAAATATTTCGGCAGTAGGGTGGGGGGAGCGGACAAATGTACTTCCGCCCCAGCCGTGGTTAAACTCCAGATATTGGAACGAGCCACGCGAGAATGGAGTATATCCCCGACAATAGCGATTTTTTTGCCCTCTAACAGTTCTAAACGGGGATTTTCCTCATCTAACAGACAACAGATCGTAAACAGGTCTAAAAGTCCCTGAGAGGGGTGTTCGTGTTGACCGTCCCCAGCATTAAGAATACTCACCCCCGACTGCAAACGATCCATTTCTGCGGCAATTAAATCGGGAACTCCCGACTGTTGATGTCGGATAACAAAAATATCCGTACCCATGGCCACATAGGTTAAAGCGGTATCGAGAATCGTTTCCCCCTTAGTCAAACTGGAACTACCCGGGGCAAAATTGAGAACATCGGCCGAAAGACGTTTCGCCGCTAGTTCAAAACTACTACGGGTGCGGGTGGAAGGTTCAAAAAAAAGATTTGTCACCACTTGTCCCTGTAGCGCCGGCACTTTCTTGGTACGTCGGGAAAGAACTTCACGAAAACTAGAGGCCGTTTGTAGCAGGGTTTGGTATTCTTCCGGTTGCCAGTCTTGCAATCCCAAAATGTGGTGTCGGATCCAAGTGAAAGCCATAGGAGTTAAGGAGGCGGTAAAAACGGCAAATTTCGTCTATGCTATTGTAGGATTTCTTTGCATCAGGTTAATAAATAGGGTTTATGAGAATTAATTTTTCCTTCTGTCAGATCACTCTCGCGATCGCTTTATTTCTCAATCCCTTGCCGGCGATCGTTGCCCAGACTGCCACCTCTGGGGAAATGGTATCACCGACCACGGGCATTAATTACACTCGCCTGAAAAATTTCCTCGCTCAACAAAATTGGCGACAAGCTAACGATGAAACTCGTAATTTAATGCTGAAAGCAACTGGACGGGAATTACAGGGCTGGTTTACCATGGAAGACCTGCAAAAATTGGCCTGTTGGGATCTGCAAAAGATGGATCAACTCTGGAAAGAAGCTTCCGGGGGTCGTTTTAGTTTCAGTACCCAATTTCGCATTTTTATCGAGACAGGTAATCGACCGGGGCGCTTAGTGGCGATCGAAAATTTTCAAACTTTTGGCGATCGCATCGGTTGGCGTAAAGGTGGTGATTGGATTATTTTTAAAGAAAATCTTAACTATACCCTCAATGCACCCGTTGGTCATCTACCGGCGCCCCGGGACGAATATCAGATCGCCGGTGGTCGTCTAGAATACACCACCCTCGCCCAAAGATTAGTCACCTGTAATATTGTTAGCTTAGGGCAAAGCAAACAGTGATCACGCGATCAATTCTGTAGAGTAAAATTTAAGGAAAAGCTTCTCTCCTCATCTTCCCTTTTTTTCCGATTTACTAGCACTTTTTCTGCCAAAAACCCCTAAATTTAACAATGATTAAACGATCCGTTAACCTATCGAGAGCGATCGGTTCGTCGATCGCCGTTTCCCTAATTATCACCGGTTGCGCCCCCCAAACCCCGCAAGCCACTGGACCGGCGGCTGTTCCCGTCAAACTGCAAACCCTCGGCACCGACAAATTAGTGCAAAGTAGCGAATTTGTGGGTACTTTGATCGCCCAAGAGCGTGTTAGCGTCTCCCCTCAGATTACTGGTCGGATTCGGTCTATTTTCGTTAAATCTGGTGATCAGGTAACTCAGGGACAAAAAATCGCCGAATTGGATCCCGAACAACAACAGCAACAGGTAAACGCCGGCATCGGCCAGGTAAATTCGGCCAAAGCGAACCTGAATGCGTCTGAGGCGGATTTAAGGCAAAGACAAGCGCAAGCGAGGGCAAATAAAGCCCAAATTGCCCAGAATCGGGCTAATGTGGCTAATGCCGAAGCCAATGTGAAAAGTCAGATCGCCACCTTGAGCGCCGCCGAAGCTGATTTACAGAGAGCGAGAGCTAATTTAGATTTGGCGGAAAAAAACCTAAAAAGAGCCGAATTTCTGGTTAAACAAGGCGCACAGCCCCAACAGGACTTAGATGATCGCCGCCGCGACATTCAGGCCGCCAGGGCGGAAGTAGAGGCCCGGTCTAAAAATCGTGATGCGGCCCGTCAACAGGTGACGGCGGCTAGAGCTACCCTACAGGCAAACAAAGAAGCATTAAATATCGCCATTCAAAACGAATTAGCCTCACGGCAACAGGTGGCGGCGGCAGCGGCAACAGTGAACAGTCGTCAAGCGGCAGTAGCCAGCGCCGAGGGGCAATTAGGGGCGACGCGCCAGAATTTAGTTTTTAACACCATTACCGCCCCGATTGATGGTTTTGTCGGCGATTTTAATCAAAGAAAAGTCGGCGATATTATCTCCCTGGGTGAAGAATTAACCTCGTTGACTAATAATAAAACTTTGGAACTAAATGTGCAGATTCCCGTGGAATTACAACCGCGTCTGCGCGTCGGGTTGCCCGTGGAAATTATTAATCCCGATGGCAGCCCCGGGGTTCGCGGTCAAGTAACTTTTATTTCTCCCACCGTTTCCCAAGCTACCCAATCGGTTTTAGTGAAATTTGCCTTTACTAATGATGGCAGTCTTCGCAATAACCAATATGTGCGGACGCGGTTAATTTGGGATCAAAAACCGGGGGTATTAGTTCCCACCACGGCAGTGACTAGCATCGGAGCGCAAAATTTTGTTTTTGTGGCCGAAAAAGAAAAGGCTAAAGAAGGTCAAGAAAATGCCAAGGAGCGTTTAGTGGTTAGACAAAAACCAATTCAAGTCGGCACGATTCAAGGGCAAGCTTATCAGGTTATTTCTGGAGTAAATGCCGGGGAAAGAATTGCTATTAATAATATTCTTTCTCTCCGAGATGGTACAGCTATAACTGTTAGTCAGCAGTAATTTTTATGAGTAATTCGATTACCGTTCGTCCCCTGGCAGCGCAACTAATTACAGCCGAGAGTTTCCGTCCCTACGGTCAATTAATAACCCCTAGCCATGATGGAAAACCGTTTGATGAAAGCGATGCACAACTGCATTTAAAAAACGGTGTGCCACGTTTTTATATTATGCGTTTACAGACTCGCGGACGTAAATTTAAGCGAATTACTCGTCATAGTCAATGTACCCAATGTCTTGGTTCTTTGGGGGGACAAGAGTGGTTTTTAGGAGTGGCCCCCCCTAGTCCTCATCCTCAACCAGATTTAGAAAAATTAAAGGTTTTTCGCATCCCTGGGGACTGTTTTATTAAATTAGAGGTGGGAACTTGGCACGCTGGCCCACTTTTTGATCAACCGGCAATCGATTTTTATAATCTTGAATTGAGCGATACTAATATTATCGATCATTGTACCTATAATTTTGCCCAAGAGCAGTCAATAGAATTTGAGATTGTTGATTGAAAAAATATTTTTTTACCTAGGCTTTGCTGAATATCGGCGAAAGCTGACAGGGGGAAAATGTGAGTTTGATAAAGTGAAAAAAAGGCAGAAGGTAGAGCAGGTAAGCTTTTTGCCTCTAAATCCAGAGAAGGCTTAATAGAATTATAAGTGTAAGCAATGATACCCCCTAAAAGGTTAACTAGAAAATTCCAGATACTACTTTGAATTGGCACTATTTGTCGATGCCAAGTCAATGACCAATCTTACTTTTTCCGCTAAGTCTGAAAACGATGACATATAGTCATTTCAGATAAGTATGATACAGTCTAGACCGACAAAATCCTTAGGAACTCTGGGATTGATATTCTCAATCTTAATTGAAATGACTATAATAAGGGTTTCAAGCTCTCCACAATTTTCAATAAGCTAGTCTTAATGACAATAAGCGACGAGAGAAGAGGACTTCGAGATAGGGGGAAATCAAAGGATCGCTCAACTAAAAAGATAACGGGAAAAGTCAGAATGACTGATAAGTTATTCCTATCGGAATTTTTAACACTTCTGCATAAATCACAGGTCTTCTAACGAAAATATAATATACACCTCCAAAACCAAAATGACGTTCGGCAAGCTCAGTCGAGCCGCAGAACTTATTGAGACAGCTAAGGCGAAACCGCAAAAAACCGCTAATCTTTGGATTATTTGGCGCAGCAGGATGTCTGGTGACAGAGATCTCACTGAGTGAAGGTTACAGCGTTTCTCGTAAAGGTGAAGTATAGATTAAACCTTGCCGAAGTAAGGATTTCAGTCGCAAAAACCCACCTCATCTATCGGATAAACTTTGTATCTCAATACCACAGTTTTGATGACTCCAAGACAATAATTAATCATTTCGAGGACTGACATTATGATCATGCAGAATAACCACTCACAACAAATTCCGGATAATTCTCAAAAAATTCAATCCACTATTCAACAGTTTCAGGAGTACTTCGCTATTTATGAGAGTGTTTTTCCTTATCTACCTATTAAAGACACGGAGAAATCCTCAATTGAAAAACGAAAAGACTGGATTAGTAAGTTGAAACAAACAGAATTTCATGTCGCTTTTCTCGGTTCTTATTCGGCGGGAAAATCAACAATAATTAATGGAATTTTAGGACGAGAAATTCTCCCTGAAGCCAATAAATCAACCACTGCATTTCCCACTATCGTTAAAAAAGGAGAAAAAGACCAAGCCTTTATTTACTTTATGGATGACAAAGCGCAAAGGATACTTTACGATAGTTTTATAACTGAAATTGGTCACAAAATTGGTCAAAATCTGTCAAGGGAATTTCATGAACCTCTGGGAAAACACTTTCAAAGCATTCAGGAAGCCATTAAACAATATGAAACAGAAACTGGAAGTTCTATCGATCAACAAGCTTTAGACAAAAGTAGATTGCTTGTAAAAAATTTGGCAAATCCAAATCCCGATTATCAAGGAAGAAAAGAAATTCAACTATCAGAACTTGGCAACTATGTAGAAGGCTATGAAGGAGCAATTTATGTTGATAAAATTGAAGTGTTTGTAGAAAATTTGAATATTGCGGACGGCATTGTATTGGTTGATTTACCAGGACTAGGGGTGGACAATAAACGCCATAAAGAATTTACTCAAGACTACATCAAAGAAAAAGCAAAAGCTTTTGTCGTTTGTATCAACCCTTTCAAAGTTCTTCAAGGGGAAGAAATAGAATTTTTAGCTGAAATCAATAAGAAGAATCCAACGATTATTCAAAGGGCATTTTGGGTGATTAATCAATGGGATATACCGAATAAGACTCAAAAAAAAGAAGCTATTAATAGCTTTAATCAACGGGTTGGCGACTATAATTTTATCATTAAGGAAGAGCGAAATTTTCAGACTTCTGCCCTTAACTATTTATTGTTAAAGACAATTGCTCAAGGAACAATTGACCAAAGTAAAAAATTACCAGGACATCTTGAAACTTTGATAAAAACAATTGGCTTAGAAAACGAGCCTTCTAAGGATCAAGCTAAAGACTTGCTCCTTAATCATCCGGATATTGTTCCCTTTTCTCAATTCCTTGAATCTCTATATAAATATTTGAATAAAGAGGCAAAAGATGAGTTTATTGCAGATGCGAGAAAAGAACTTCTGGAGATTATCCGTAAATTAGAGCGATTGTTGGAAGAACCCTATCATCAATATGGTCAAATCTCCAATCCTCAAGAGAGGGAAAAATGGGATGCTGTTATTTCACAATCTCAGTTGTTTATAGATCAGTTGAAGGAAAAAGTTAAAGAATTTGCCAAACAAATTCGCACGCACGAAGATGGTCAATTTTGGCAGGAGTCTGATACGAATGAAATAATCCAAGAATTGCATCAAAAAATAGTACAAATAGATGAAAAAGAACTTAAAAATTATCTGTACACAGGAGAAGATATCAATAAGGAACAGATGTATAAATTTCCCGATTTTATGAAGAAAAAAATAGAACTGAATTCATTGATGAGAAAAAGATTAATGTCGGTAGTCTATATTGCTTTTACCGAGCGATTAAGTACACTTCTCAGTGATTTACAAACCATCAACCTAAGTTATTTACCCGAAGAAGTGTCTAAAAAACTAGAAGATAGCCTTTGTGAACGGGATATTTTAATGAGATTAAGTGGTCTGTCTGACGCTTTATTTTCTCAGTATGGAGACAAGCTTCATGAGATTGGAGAGAGTCTCAAAGACTGTAGTGGTCAGACATTTTCTGAGCGCTTAAAGCAAGCCATAGAAAGGTACGAAAATAAACTGATAGAATACATTAGAGAAACTATCAAAGAGTTGAACCCAAATATTTGCTATAGCCTGAAAAATCATGCAGAATATTTGGAAGAAAAGTTACTGGAACTATTTAAAGATTGCCAAGGTAAAATATCCAGTCAAATTGCCCAAACTACCGAACTTGATGAGGCTATTGCTTCTGAAGTTACTAAGCAAACTACGATTACCAATAGTTACCAAACACTGATTACTTTAAAAAGCTCAATTACTGGGTAGTTTAGAAACACAAATACCTGTAGAGGTTGAACAATTTACTCGCTAATTGACTGTTTATTCAGCAATGCCTTTTTTTGTGTACTTTTGTGACAGCTTTGGCATAAATCACAGGTCTTCTGGCGAATAGATAATATAGTCCCCCGAAATTAAAATGCAGAACTTATTCGGCCAGATCAGGCGAAATCTCAGAAAACTCCTAATTTTTGGATTATGTGGTGCGGGAGGATGTCTGTTAGCGGCGATCGCGCTAGGAGAGGTTTTTCTCACGGTGACTGAACGTCCGCCAATTGTCGAACAGAATCCTCAATCTGTCGTAATGTTGATTGATACCTCCGGCAGCATGAACGATGACAATAAATTACAAGAGGCGAAAAATGCCGCTAAAGCCTTTATCGAGCGACAGGACCCCTCGGTTAATCGCTTCGCGGTGGTCGGTTTCGGCAGTCAGGTTCAAATTGGCACAGGACTAACCTCCGATTTAGCCACCCTCAATCAAGCCATTGACAATTTATCTGATGGTGGGGGGACAAGAATGGATTTAGGACTGGCAACGGCGATTGAGCAACTAGAGTCTAGCAGCTCCGATCGTCATATCTTGCTGTTTACAGATGGACAACCCGCCCCGGCTCCTTCTCCAGAACAAATTGATATTATGATTGTTCTCGACGTTACTAGCAGTATGAATGAGGAGATCGCCGGAGTACAACAAGGCATCCAAAACTTTGCCCAAGAACTCAAAAAACGGAAACTTGATGCTCAAATAGGCCTAATCGCTTTTGGCGATCGCTTATTTGGCGAAGAGCCGCAAATTCTCAATTTTGATGGTTCTGTATTTACCCCTGATAGCGATCGCTTTAGTGAGCAAATCGGCAGCATTCAACAGGTTAACGGCAATGATCCGCCAGAAAGTAGCTTAGATGCTCTGGCATTAGCTGCCCGTCAGCCTTTCCGTTCCCATGCAACCAAAGTCATACTGCTGATTACTGATGCTCCTCCTTTAATACCCGATCGAGAAATTCCTTCTTTAGAAGCAACCACTAATGTTTTAAAGGAAAATCAAATTGCTCAACTGCACTTAGTCATTCAACCTGATGATCGCGCTACTTTTGAACAACTGCAACTCTCCGCACCTGGAGAAACCTTCTTACTCGGTGAAACCGCCGCAGGACGACAAGGATTTGAAAGTGTACTCCCCACCATCGGTAAAGCCATCGCTGAAACAACCCTGAAAGAAGAAGATCGCCAACCGATTGTAGAGGCGACCCTAAACATCGGTCAAACTGCTCTGAGCCAAAAAATCAATATTATTGCCGTCGGAACAGGAGATGCCGATCAAAACTTTCTGACTCAACTGACGGGAGAAGATAAAAAAGTCTTCTATGCTAATTCCGGAGAATTTGACCAAGCCTTTCAATCTGCGGCAAAACTCATCTATGATTCGCAGCTGATCGGAGAACAAAAGCAAAATCAAGGAATTTTATACACTTTACTGAGCCAATCTCTTCCTAAAAATCAACTGCAAACCCCTCAATTTAGATTTATCTATGATGCCTTGCGGACGGGTGGCTGGACGGCTATCCTGTCTGTGGGTGCTTCTTTAGCGTTAATTGTCGGGCAGAACCTCTATCAACGTCGTCGCCGCCTTCTTTCCCTGGGCGAGACAAGCATCGGTACAGTGGGGGGAATCGTTGCTGGATTGGTTGCCGGTAGCTCAGGACTCCTTGTCTCTCGTTTTCTCATTCAAAGCATTCCCACCCTTGCCCCAGGGGGGCCACTTCTGGGTTGGACGATTTTAGGGACAATGCTTGGCGGCGGCATGGCTCGTTTTGTCCCCAATCTGAAAATCGGCAGGGCGGTATTGGGCGGGTTTCTCGGTGGCGCGATGGGAGGAATGGGTTTTGTTTTGCAAGCTGGAGCGAGTAATGAGATGGCCGGACGTTTAGCGGGTTCAGCGATTTTGGGTTTTTGTATTGGCATGATGATCGCTCTTTTGGAACTGCTGACTCGACAAGCTAAACTGATCGTGCATTGGAGTCCTACGGAACAACGAGAATTTTTATTAGGCTCTCGCCCGATCATTTTGGGCAGTTCCTCGGAAGCCAATATTTACTTACCCAAAAAACAGGGTTATGCCCCGATCACGGCTCAGGTTTTTCAAAAAGGGGAAAACATTATCATGCAGTATAACTCGTCCTATGGACAAGCCAAGGGGATGAAAAAACTAGAGCATCAATTAAAGGATGGTGATCGCCGGAAATTTGGACAGATTACGCTGGAGGTAAAAACATCGCCCGAACCGTCCAATCGAATAATATCAACTCATTAATCTTATTTTGGTTGCCCAAATGGTAGTCTATAAATTCTTTCTTAACCTGAAAAATTCTCCAGAAAGATATGATTATCCTCTAGATCTAACCGCCGATCAGGAAAATAATCCTGAAACTATCTTCACCAAGGAAATTCGCCAAGCAATCCGAAAACATTTTCAAGCAAGAAGCTCATGCTCTGTCAACGATCACCGTCTCAATCAAATTATCGCCGCTTGGGTCGAAGATATCCGAGAAGGCTATCGAGAAACTGTCCTGACCCTAGATTTACCCCTACTGAGCGAGTCGAACCTTGAAAACATCCAAGACGAAGGAAATCAAGAGTTACCCCCTCTTTTTACCCCCGATTTAGGGGCTATAGAACCCATGGAGGGAATGTTTCCCCCTTTAGAAGACATTTTCAACACTTAACCTATTCTCTGAAGGAAATTTTAATGCTTAACGTATCTATTACCCCCCATCGAGAATTTTTACCGGCCGATACTCCAGATCAGCGACTGTTTATTATGCTGAAGTTGCGACCAACCCAAGAAGTTGCTCAAACCCGTCCTTCTACTACCTTTGTCTTTCTAATTGACACCAGTGGCTCGATGTACGAAATTGTGGCTGGCGATTTTCAACCCACTGGCGAAATCTATAGACAAGATGGGAAGGAATACACGAGAGTGGTGGGCGGCATTGCCAAAATCGACATGGTTATTGAGTCGCTTCGCACCCTGATTAATTCAGGACGCTTCACCCCGGAAGATCGGATTGCCCTGATCCAATTTGACGATCAAGCCTCTACTCTGATTGGCTTAACACCAGTTACCCAAACCCGTCAACTGGAAGATGCGATCGCTAAACTGCGAAATTTTAGCGGTGGGACTTGTATGGGAAGAGGCATGAATCAAGCCCTGGCTCTCCTAGCTAATCAAAGCATGACTAGCCGCCATATCATGATTTTTACCGATGGCGACACCTTTGATGAAGATGATTGCCAAAACTTAGCCCAACAATTTGCCAGTCAAGGGATTTCGATTACGGCCCTGGGTGTGGGCGAGTTTAACGAAAACTTGCTCACAGACATAAGCGGCAAGACGGGAGGGCATTGCCGTCACATTGTTCCAGGAACGGCTAGTGGTAACGATGTTTCTATTACCGATCTTCCCAACCTTCTACTGGCAGACTATCAGCAAGCCCAGCAAGAAGTAATTAACAATCTTGTCCTCAGCTTAAAAACTGTTCAGGGAGTCAAACTGCTGCGCCTTACCCGTGTTTATCCCGATTTGGCAGAATTTTCCTTAAATCAAGCTCCCTATCCCATTGGTGCCGCCAAAGCAAAGGATGAAACCATCTTCATCTTAGAATTTGCTATCGATAGTCGTCCTAGTTCAAAAATTCGTCTGGCTCAACTGGGCTTGACTTATGACATTCCTGGCTTAAACCGACGGGGGGAATTACTACCGCAGAACGTTGTTGTCCAGTTTGTGCCTGGACAGGGGGGGACAGCGCAGGTCGATCAAGAAGTTATGGGATACGTTCAACAACGCAATATTTCCCAATTAGTTGACGACGCAACCCGCATGGCAGAGAGTAACCCCCAACAAGCTGAAAAACTCCTGGAAACTGCCCGTCGTATCACAGTTCAAATTGGCAATGATGCTATGCTCGAATCTCTCAATGAAGGGATTGAAGAATTGCGAAAAACTCGTCAGATTTCCTCTGGAACTCGCAAAACCGTGAAAATGGGATCGAGAGGAAAAACTGTCAAGATGGGCGATGACCTCAACGACGATCTCTCGGAAGAAACTATTCGGAAACTAACCGGTACTTGAGCAGACTTCTGGCACCGAGTCAGGCAACAGTAAGATTAATTTCAATCTAATTAATTCCTCTTATATCCCTCAAAAAGGAGAAAAACCAATGGCTATTGTTTGCAAAGTTTGTGGCTACGATCAAAACCCCCAGGGAGCAGAATACTGTGATGCTTGTGGTGCAGAATTGACCCCATCGACACCACCTACACCTCCCACACCTGTCATCCCCGATCCCATCCCAGAACCCACACCCATGCCAATTCCCCAACCGATTGCCGAGACGATAACACTCACACCAGAACCGCTGCCCCAACCGATTACTCCGGCAATAACAACAACGGCCCGACTGATTGCCAAGCACCCTAACGCCCCGGTTGCTGAATTTTTCATTGATGGTTTTACCTTGATTGGCATCTTTGACTCGGACACCGGACCTGTGGATGTGGACTTAGAAAAATTCCCCGATAACGAAACCGTTTCCCGCAACCATGCGGAAATTTATCCCGATGGGGGAACTTGGAAAATTAAAGACCTCGGTTCTCTGAATGGGGTTTTTATTAAACCCATCGGTCAAACTCGCTTTAACGCCAGAATAACTGCCCCGACCCTTCTCAGTTCTGGTGATGAAATTGCGATCGCTAAAATTCGCTTTCTTTTCCAAACTCCTTAACATTTCTTGGGGTGGTTAGCCCCACCCCGATTGTGTTCGAATAAAGTTTTAATGGCTCCCTCTCATGACTTCACCATCTACCGAAAACTTCTCCCCCCTGCTTATTCAAGAAAAAGAATCTTTTTCTATGGCAGATTACCAGATAGAAATTATCGCCTATCTAGGGTTATTAACCGCAGATGTTTATTACTTCAAAGTCAAGTTTCAACCCATTGCCGATCTCGATGGGGAAAAGGGCGAAACATCTTCTCAATTGGGACTTTTGCGTGTCGGCTCTCTTAATAGTAGTCTCGATCGGGAACTGCAACTGAGAAAAATTCTTCAAAACTACAGCTTAATCGCTCCACTTATCGCTGATATTCAAGTAGATTCAGCTATTATTAATCCCCTATCAATCAAGGAAAAATCCCAGGAGGTAGATGAAAAACAAAATGAAGATATTGCCACTGAACAAATAGTCTCGGAAGATTCTGCATTTGTAAATATTACTTCAACAAAAGATGATGATTCTGGAGAAAATCAGTTCGCAGAAACAGACTATTTAGAAGAAGAATACTACCCAGAAACAGCAGTCGAAAACGAGACGAAACCAGAAAAACTTCTTCTGTTAACGCGATTTCCTCAAGAAAACTTGACTTTAGAAGCTTGGCTAAAAGCAGAACATTCTCAAGAAGAAGCACTAACGTTAGTGATTCAAGTTTGTCAGTTATTTTCTTATATAGCTAAACAAAACTGGTATTTAATCAACCTGCTTCCCCAGTTTATAGAAATAGACAAACCCCTCAAAATCTTTGACTTAACCTGCGCTTACTCAATTGAAGAAAGCCTGACTTCTGGTGTTATCGGAGATTATTGCGCTCCTGAACTTGCGGCAAGTCGCTCTATCAATGAATCAATGAGCAGTTATACTATCGCCGCTTTATTGTATCAAACTACCCATAAAAAATTACCTCAATCTGACCAGATTATTAGTTTAGAAATTGCTCCGATTCCGCGTCTTTATCAACTGCTGAAAATTGCCTTGTCCTCTCTTCCAGAAGAACGCTTTCCCCTGGCTCAATTTCTCAGCTTATTAATCGAAACTCGCCATTCACTACGAAGTCTGAAAGTGCAGTGGAATATTGCCAGTTATTCAACCGTTGGACTTTCAACAGAACGCCTACAAAATGAAGATAACTACGGTGTAAGACAACAACACCTCAGTAATTCAGAAACCCTTATTTTAGGCGTTGTAGCTGACGGTATGGGAGGAATGGCCCAAGGAGAAGTAGCTAGTCAAATTGCTGTTAAAACTATATTACAAGACTCCCTTCCTCCAGAATTTAAAACAGGAGAACAGCGTAATAAATGGCTACTTAATTTATTTCAAAAAGCCAACATATCTATTGCTGATACTGTTCGTAATGGCGGAACAACTTTAAGTGCTGTATTAGCGATCAATGATAGCTTAATGATAGCCCATGTGGGAGATAGTCGAATTTATTTAATACGACAAGGAAAAATTAAACAACTAAGTGAAGATCATTCACTGGTAGCTATGTTAGTGGCTAACGGTGAAATAACAGAAGAGGAAAGTTTAACCCATCCAGATCGAAATGTCTTACTCAAATCTATCGGTTCAAAAAAACATTTAAGTGAAGGCTATGTGCAGAATTTAAGTCGCACCACTAGCAATTTATCAATGACTTTAGAAAATGAAGATATTTTACTTCTCTGTTCTGACGGAGTTTGGGATTTAGTACCGACTCAGGAACTGGCAGAAATTTTTAGTCAATTTAAATCTTTACAAATGGCAGTTGATCAAACCATTCAAAGAGTTATTAATCAAGGAGCAACCGATAATGCAACGCTTTTAGCTATGCAATGTTTTATGACTTCTGGCACTTAAAGTAAATCATTCAGAAGATGAACAAAAATCTCAAAATAGAGAAGCAAGAGAAAATGATGAGAGTAACTTCCCTAACCAACAATAATTATAAGTCTCAAAGACAATAAAAATATGTCTATCCTCTGTCCAAGCTGTCTAACTGATAACCCTGATGGAACACAACAATGTATTAGTTGTGGTTTTAATCTCACCCCTGTATCCCCTAACAAAACTACCACATCACTCCATCATCTCAGCATCGGAACTTTACTCAAACAGGGAAACTATCAGATCGAACAAGTTTTAGGTGAAGGGGGATTTGGCATTACCTATAAAGGAATTTATCGAGCGAATAATGCTCCTGTGGCTATCAAAGAACTTTGGCCAGAAAAATCCGCTAGACAAGGAAATAAAGTTATTTGGCCTGCCTCTATTTCTCCTCAAATAAAACGACAACAAACCAGTAAATTTAAGCTAGAAGCCAGCCATCAACAAAAATGTCATCATGCCAATATCCCTAAAATTTATGATTGGTTTGACGAAAACGATACAGTTTATATTGTCATGGAATTTATTGCGGGAAAATCTCTTTTTAAAATCCTGACCCAAGAAAAAAAGCTAACTGAAGAGCGAGTTAAACGCTATTTTATGCAAATTGCTGATGCCTTAAAAACCGTCCACAATAATAATTTTTTACACCGGGATATTAAACCTGACAATATTTTAATTGATCCTCAAGATAAAGCGATTTTAATTGACTTTGGTGCAGCGAGAGAATTTATCGCCGGTCAAACAGGAGACATGACCAGAACCTTAACCCCGGGTTATGCTCCTTATGAACAATATAGTCAAAGGAGTAAACGTTTTCCTGCCACGGATTTTTATGCTTTTTGTGCTTCAATCTATGAACTTTTAACCGGACAATTACCAATTGAAGCACCAGATAGAGCTAGTGCATTATTGCAGCAACGTTCATCAGATCCTCTCATTCCACCCCGACAACTCAATCCAGATATTTCTAATTTAATGGAAACTGTTATCCTAACTGGAATGAGAATTAATGTTGAGGATCGTTTCCAAACTGCTGACGAACTGATTGATGCGCTCAAAGGTCAATTTGTTTCTCCTTTACAAAAAAAAGCAAGAGAGTTAGTTAAACAAGGAAAACTTGTCGAAGCAGTTCAAAGTTACGAGAAATGTTTAAGCAACGAACCCAATAATGGTGCAGCTGCTGTTGAACAAGCGTTATTGCAAATCCATCTTAATGATACTCAAGCTGAAATTGCTGCCCAAAAAGCAATTCAACTAAACCCTAATGATGGTAGAGGGTACGGAGTTTTAGGCTTGGTATATTGCCATCAAAATAACTGGGAATCCGCCGTACAACAACTACAAAAAGGGGCTAAACTTTCACCTCAAGCTCTTTGGATACAAGTTAATTTAGCCTGGGCTTTCGGTAAAATTGGTCATTGGCAAGAAGCAGAATCCGCTATCAACAAAGCCCTAAAACTTGATAGTAACAATCTCTTTGCTCTCGGAATTCAAGCTTGGATTACCTTCAATCAAAATCAATTTAAAGCCACTATTGGTGCTGCTAGTAAAGCAATTACTAAATCCAAACAAAACCCCTCCCAAAAGAATCAACAAATTCAATATTGGGTTTATCCCTACCTACTTGCCGCTCTTGACAAAGCCACCACTAGCCAACAAAGCCAAGATTTAGACCGGCGCATTCAAGACTGTCTGACTCAAATTCAAGACCATCCCTTTGCTTGGGGTTTCAAAGGTTGGAAACAAGCTCAACAAGGGTTATGGAGTCAGGCTCTTCCTTGCTTTCAACAAGCTAGTCGTCACCCCAACGCAGCCCCCTGGGTGCTTATCAATACGGCTATTAGTCATGAGCATCTCAACAATCCCTCGGAGGCCCTTCAAATTTATCAAGCTTACCTACAGAAAAATGGTGAGGAGCATTTTATTGCCTATCGACTAGGAACATTACTCGCTCAATTGGGACAATGGAAGCAAGCGAAAACTCATCTGGAGCAGGCGATTCAACTCAAACCTGACTACCCTGAAGCCTACCACAATTTAGGCTGGGTATTACTTAATCTAAAAACTGCCGATGGACAAATCCAATATGCCCGCGAACTCTTATCCTACTATCGTCAAGCCATTACTCTCTACAATCAACAAGATAAATCCCATCTAGCCAGAATGCTCGCTCAAGCTTTAACAGAGGCTGACGTTTAAAGGCTAAGAAATGTAAAATTTACTTGCTTTTGCAAAGTTAACCTGCTATAGTCGCAAAAAAACTGTTTTACAGTTTCCTCCCAAGAGCTATTTTTCTACTTCCCTAACCGCCACGACTTCGTTGATTGTTATTCGTAGCTCATTTTCAGGAAATTGGCCTACTTCTGTGCCTGATTTTCAGCTTAGTAAGCTGAAGGAGATTATCTATTATCCTGTTTATTTGGGATTTTTAGTTTTTCCTGACAGGATTTTGCCAAAAGCATTGACGTAGGGATTTCTAGGTTGTTGTTTTTTTATGTTAGTAGTTTTCGAGTTTAGCTAGTTAATTTGAACCATGATTAAATACGTTATTCTCAATTTAGAACCGAGCAATGATAAAATTCAATGTTCTCTACAAATAAAATATTTATCAACTAATCCATTGCGAGCGGTAATTTGGACTATTCAACGATTTTATAATTTTTTCTACGGCGAAAAATTTAAACTCGATTATCCTACTGAACTGATTAATAAATATAATAATTGGAACAGTCAATATAAGCAATTTCAAAAATTAGGACTGAATCCTAGCTCGGCAAATGAGGATTTAGATAAATGTGCAAAACAATTAGATCGTAACCTAGAACAATTTAACCAAGAATTAAATAACTGGTTAAAATCTGTTCCTAATAAAGTTGAAGAAAAAATAGAGAAAAATTTCTTAAGTAGTCTTGAAAAATTTTTGGACTCTGATACCAAAGTAATCTTTGTCATTGAAACTGAAATTCTGGAAATTCAAAAGCTGTTTTGGCATCATTGGAAATTACTCAAAAAGCATCCTCAAATTAGCCTTGTATTTGGGATAACACGACCAAAAAATAAAGTTAAACAAGAATTATATGTTCGGCCGTTTAATGAGGCGTTGAAAGTTTTGATTATTTTCGGAGATATCCCAGAAGGAAATATTCAAAAGCAAAAAAATATCTGGGAAAAATCAATTTCGATATGTCATAATTTGGGTATTAAGTTAGAGTTGCATTATTTGGAAAAAATTAGTTCTCAAAAGATAAGATCACTTGTCGATAATGGGCATCAATTTGAAGTTATTTACTTCTTGGGACATAACCCATATGAGGAAGAAGGCAATGGGCAAGAAGACAACAATATACAAATTAGTGAATATGAATATTGGACAAATAGTAAATTTTGCGAATGTATTAATATTCAAAGAATAAAAACTTTAAAGCTAGTTATTTTAGACTCTTGCTATTCCCTAAAGTTAGCAAAAGCTCTCATTAACGAGGCAGAAATTCCTCAAGTTATTGCGATGAGAGAGTCTATCTTTCTGGATTTTTCTCGAGAATTTTTAGTGGTTTTGTTGATCGATTTACTTCGATATAAATTTTTACCTTTTGCTATTAAAGAAGCTCAAGAAAAGATAGAAGATAATGAGGATGATAAAAAATGGCAAAGTTCTGCTTCAGTCGTTGCTCTTTTACAAAATCTCAACAAAACTCCTTGGACATGGCCTAATAATAAAGAATCTCGCTTCAAAAAGAATATATTTCTATATTGCTCAGGTTTTTTGTCTTGTTTATTCATATTAGCAATAATTCCTACTTTGAGCAAGAATAGATTACTTAATCTTCCTGGACCGATTAATAAAATATTTCCTCCGTCAAAAGCTGAAGTAGAAAATGTATTACAAGAAAGTACAGTAACTATTAAGGTTTATGACCCCAAAACAAATAGCTCTAGTTTTTTTGCGGGTATTATTTTTGCTTATGACAAGAAAGCAGACAAATCTCATTCTCAACAAGATACAACTTATTATATTCTAACCAACGCAAAATCATTAGAAAACATAGAAAATCGTCAAATTGTTATATTAACTAATCAAGGACGAAAAGATTTCAGAAACTACAGACCTATTACAGAGGTGAGTCAGCACTTAGCTATAATGACTTTTAACAGCAATAAAACATACAAAATCGCTCAACTGAGCAAAGCTAACGCTGCATTAGAAGAAAAAGTTTATATGGCCGCTCGACAGTCTCCAGAAGACTCTCATTCAAATCTCAATTTAATTGATGGTAAAATTACCGATCTAGATCCAATGCAACAAAATCAAACTTATAAATTTTTCTACGACAGCTTCGATGGTACAATTAAACCAAAAGCGGATGGAAATTCTATTATCAATCAATATGGCTGCTTAATTGGAATTGATTTAGGTAGTCCTAATTTGCCTAATCAGAATTTGGGAATTGGTATTCCTGAAAATACTCTTTTAGAGGTAAAAAAGCTTAAAAATCCCCAGGACACATCGATAAATAACATAAAAGAATCAAAGTTTGCAGATTTATATACTGAGTCTTGTCAGTATGAATAATAAACCTATAAAGACTCTTTTTCCAGCTTACGATATTGAAGCTTGAACAGCGATAAAAACCACTGCGATACCGTTTCTTTATTAGGATTGTATTGATCGATTTTGTCAAATACTTGCTTCAAGGTTTGCTGCCATGCTATTCCAGAAATATCCAGGGAAGAACTATATATATTTTGATTTTGTACTTGATTAGATTCTTGAATTTTATTAGTTAATTTCGTTAAGCTTTTATATCTTTGCTGACTAATTTTTGGATAATTTTTAGCAGCCAAAGCTAAACTTTCTAGCTGTTTATCTTCATATTCTGCCAGTTCTGTGTTGATTCTCGCTAACAAAGTCCGTAAAGAATTTTCCCTTGCTTTCAAGATTCTTGAATCGATTTCAGGATGTTGAATTGCATAGTCAGAAAATTCTACTATTGCTTTCTCAAACTCTTGAGCTTGAGCTTTTCTAAGTTCATATCCCTTTTCGTTCAAAACCATAGCTGTAAATCCACTAACTGTAACTCAACGCAAACAATACCTTTAGTAATTCCTCTTTCTACATCTATTGTATAATAACCATAAATCGTTTGACCATTTACGGCTCTCGTATCTGCGGTTAATAATTCTCCTCCATACTTTTTCTTTTGCTCTCGACATCCTTCTAAGGAAGTATCCAGCAGGATACTATCAAGCTTTTCTGGATTTACTTTCTCACTTTCCCAAAAACCATCATAATCATTGGGTTTTCCCTTTTTAGTCACAAAACTACCATCAAGATAGACTTTTTGGCAACCTGCTTGTTGAAGATTTAGCAATACTCTTTTTAGTCCGACTAGAAGACGTTGTCTTCTTCGAGTGGTTCCAAATCTTTCTACAAGCTCTTCCCAGCTATCTAATTTATGTTCTCCCGGCGGCAAAAAGCCGTGCTGATTAAAAGGAGGAATTCCCATGTTTTTAATATTAGATAATTTGTGAGCAAGCTGGGCATTGCCCAAGAAAAACTAGGGTTGATTAGAACTAATTGAATGACTATCTTGATAAGATTGATTCAAGGGATCTCTGTAGATTAGGTAAAGTTTTAGAGGAATCGGTGGACTTTGAATCAACGCTAGATGATAGTCCTCAACAACCTGCATAGCTTCAGAAATAGATAAGGATTTATCGTAACGAAGATCGGCGCATTTTTGAAAAGTACTTTGAGCAGATAATTTCAGATCTGAATACTTTTTCCAAAGCAGTAATATATCCCCAGATAGAATAAAAGAAATAGCTGTTAATGCTGCCTTAACTGCCCACTTTACCCCACTCATATCTTGATTTTCTTGGCTAATTGTAGCCGTAGAGGTTGCGAAGTCTGCAAAATAAATAATTCCTGATAAAATTAAAATTGAAATAACTAAAAATACCAGTAAATAATTGACCGTTTTTGCCGCTAAAAACTCAGTAAAGTAAGCAGATTCTGTTGTAATATCCATTAATCTTTGTGGACTATTAGATAGAGAAGATGAATAATAAGGAGAAGTAAAAGGAGCTTGTTGCAATTTAATTCCTGTTGTCCAAGCTCTAACCATAGCTAACTCATGGCTGGGAATATCTTCTCCTAAACTATCAGCATATAAAATCATTCTTCTACATTTATCAGCTTTTTGTGTCAAGTTATTAGCCCATTCTCGCAACCATGCTACTGCTATTGGAGTGATTAAGGCAAGAAAACCGGCAATAGCTAAAAGCCACAATTTATTGTTGACTGTCGCAATTAATGCTAAAACTTGAGCGCATAAAGATAACCACAAGCTGTACCACCATCTCACTTCAGCTTGATCGTAGAGATAATTGCGAATATCCGATAAATCTTTTTGGTTTGGCATAGCTTACTTTAGCATCGATATAATATCAAATTTTGAACAATTTATCTAAACTTTAATCAGAAATTTAGATAAATTATCCCGTTCAAATAGAGTTTAGTCAAAAGAAAATTGTTCTGTGTGACTTTCATCTGCTCGCTTCACTTGTATTTGAAAACTCTCTCCCAATTGAAGATTATAGTTCAAAGAGATATAATTACCTCTTTTTGTTTGACTTGCATTCAAAGTTTGGTCGGATAAAGATAATAGCTTCAAATTCAAATCAGATGGAATTTTTTCTCCTCTATCGGATTCAACTTCCACAAGAAGTTGAAACTTTCCCTCTTTTGTAGGGGTTATCCTAACAAATAGGATAAATGTCCGTCTTTTCAGAGTAATGTATTTAGCTTTATAGAGAGGAGAGGTGATAGATTTATCAATTGTAGGTAAAGCGGGATCATTCAGGCAAAAAAACTTTTGCTGTTTAGCATCAAGGATTCTCTTTGAAATATTATTATCCCAATTCTTGGCAAAAATTCTTTCGAGAAATTGTTTGTTTTTAGCCAGAAGAAGTAAATCAAGTAAATTGTCAATATCTGGTAATTGAGCTAATGGTAATTCATTAGTTTCTATCTGCTCGACAAATCCAAATAAAATAGCTTTCTTCGCTTCTTCATCAATTTCTACCACAACATAACCCACTCGATCTGACCATACCTCGGACGGGACATAACAGATATTTTCATTTGGCAAAACCGGACGACATTCTAATTTACCGAGAACATCGATCTTTAAATCAGCACTATCCATTAAAATTCGCCGATTATAATGTCCGATAGTGCTTTCCTCTAAATTTGTTTCTACTTTCAAACACTGGCAGTAAAAGTTAACAGCAAGCACGGCTAAAGTATTTAGAAAAACCTGTTTACTTTTATCGGCATCTTTCTGTTCGCAACTAAACTTTTGAGCTAATTTAAAATCAGCACCGCTCAAGGGGACTGTAAAAGTTAAACGTTCAGCTAGTGGCATCATGGTTTTTGTCTCCTATTTCTAAAGATATTCTTGAAAAATTGGTTGTAATTTATCAACGCTGCGTTGATAAAAGCTGCTTAAAGTTGCTAGGGAAATTCCCCATTCTGTTGACATTTCCTTCCAAGATTGTCCATTAAATCGCCTTATACAGATTGCTTGAAAATTAGCCTCTGGATGCTTTTCGATGTGAGTCTGCCGAAAACAATCTCTAGGATCTTTTTGGATAAAATCCCATAATCTCTCCCAATCTTTTTGGGGGGAGAGAGATTCAGTTTGCTCGATTATATCAAGCAAGGAAGTATCTGGGGCATGGTTCCAGCTTGATTGCTCCGACTGGAGAGGAACATCCAAAGATTGCTCATAAATTCTGATTCGCTTGCCATTATCTTGTCTATGTCGCAGTTTTAAATGTTCCCTGACAGCATCGATAAATCGCTTATCAAGCAAAAAACTTACCCATGCCAAGACATTACCTTTACTTGGGTCGTACAGATCAATTTTTTCAAAAATCTCTAAAAAAGTCTGCTGTAGAGCTTCGTGAAAAATATCCTGATAGACAAACTTAGGAAAATTATAGATATTTTTACAGTACACTTTATTAGAGTTTTGAATCTCATTGGTTAGTTTTGTTAGCCATTTTTGTCTCTCCTTGCTGTTTGCAGGGGAGCTTTTAGCCAAAAGTGCCATTTCTTCAAGAAGCTTAAGTTTGCTGTCTGGGTTACTCATCGGAGAACTCTCCTTGCATTTTCTAGATCACTACCCCTTTTATCTACTCGTCAGGTTACTGGCATTTTATGCAAAAACCGATAATTAAAATTCTTTTTTGTGAGGAATTGTCGAGGGAATTGCGATCTCGCTCCCGGAGTGCCTTCGGTATCGCAGCCAGAGTGGATGTGGCGCGGGGTACTATCGAGAATGTAAATTTATGTTAAGATAAACCCAAATTTTGCATAAAAAGCAGCCATCCCTACGAGAAAGTAATGTAAAACCGAAACTAAACACGATCGCTGTTTGGTTGCTATCAATCAGGACTCATTGATCAGGAGGTGGAGTGCTTGGGAGTTATTTATATTGGCGATCGCGAAACAGGTAAAACTCACCTAGTCTTGGAATTAGCTAACCCCAAGGGAAATTATGTCAAAGTTACTTATCCCGATTATCAGTATCTTAGAGGATTTTTTTTAGACCTAGAACTTGGCTCTCCAAAACCAACTGGTAGTATCGCTCCCGAAGCAATTTTTGAGCAGTACATAGAAGTTAATGTCACCCTTCCCACAGGAGAGAAAATGATTGCCTTGGATTGGTTGGACACCCCCGGTGAAATCTGGCGAAAATCTTGGCAAAAAAATCAACCTGATGAGTGGCAAAGATTTCTCGAAACGATCAGAAAAGCTGAAGGAATTATGTTGATTTTACCGCCCTATCGGGACATCATTAAACCGACCAGCCAAGTAAACCTAGATGACTTTATCACCAGACAACAATGGTGTAATCGTTTTGACCGTTGGCTTGAATTTTTCCAGCAAGATTGTCCGAAAATTCGGCATCTTCTCCTCTGTTTAAATAAAGCCGATTTACTCCCAATCGATCTCGAAGAAGAAGCCAGAAAACTCGCTTTTAATCCTGATTTCCAACCTATGACATGGCAAGAGAGAGATAACTATGTTTTTCAGCGTTATTTTCGACCGATTCACCCTCAAATCAATCAACTTAACCGTAGTATTCAAGGGTTAACAATTAGATGTTTCATTACGAGCATATATAATCGAAAATTATTAGAACTCCCCTGGATTTATTTGGGCAGTCATCTCGCAAAATAAAGTTAAAATAGGAGTAAAAATGACCAGTGGAAATATTGTAGTAATTGGACCGACAGCAGCAGGAAAAACCACCTATTTAGCTGCTTTGTCCTACTTCAAAGAACACAAACAAGGCAAAAAACTATTTACTGTCAATCCTCAAAATCCCGCCACAAGAATACTTGCAGAAAAAGCTGAAAATATTCTCAAACAGGCGGCCGATCTAGATAGAACTGTCATCGGACAAGAGATTGAGTCAGTAGATGACTTACCGTTTTATTCCTTTGGTATCACAGCCAAACCCTATTGGTATAGTTCCACGGAGACTTTTCAATTAACCGCTAGAGATTATCCCGGAGAAGTCTTTGAGGCAATTGCCAGTCCCAGTGCAAGGAAGCCTATCCATGAAGAGTTTATTAATGAATGTTTTACCGATGTCATCGGCTGTCTAATTATGCTAACAGGATGGGAACGCAGAGTTGATAACTTTTATAACAGAATCATAAAACAATTCCTTAAATTAATGGATGAGCGGGGTCGTTCTCAGGATTTGAAGTTAGCAATAGTTATGAGTAAATGTGAAAGAGGAGAAATTTGGCCTGGTAGGCTAGAACCAGAAATTGATTTGTTCGGTGTCCATTTACGAGAAACTACTAAAACCTTGCGAGCAAAAGTTATTCCCCAGAATCTGCGGTTTTTTGCCCTTTCTACCTTTGGTGTTTTAGGCAGAAATGATCCCCGTCCTAACCGAGAAGATCGGATGAAAGGAGAAGAACCGGCTTCGGTGATTAGAGAACCAGACTCATGGCAACCTTATAATTTAATTGAACCGCTCTATTGGCTCAGTAAAAAACCAAATCAAGGAGCCAAAAATGAAAGCGTTTGACTGGTTAAAACCAAAAGCTCCTGAATTAAAAGATGCCAATGCCGAAATACGGGTTATTGGCGATCGCAGCGCTGGTAAAACCGCCTATATGGCTTCCCTTGCCTATTGGCCCAATGCTAAGGCCGATAGTCCAGTTCAATCGGTGACTCCAGTGGGGAACCAAGAAGCCAGCGCACAACTGATGAACATGGCACAGAACATCTTGGAACAGGGACTAGAATTAGAACCAACTCCCCTAGAAGCCACCGTTGATGAAGTCAAAGATTATGGATTGAGTATTGTTCTCAAAGAACAATTTTCTTTGAAAAATCTGCAAAGAGGCCTATCTTCTAGCGCAATACGTCTCAATGTTAACTGTAAAGACTATTCCGGCGAGTTTCTTCGGGATCTCATTAACAAAACTGGCGATCCGCGCTTAGTTGACTATCTCGAAGACTGTGTGGTGGCCACAGGTCTTTTATTGTTAGTGGATGGAACCTCTCACCGCAAAGATAAAGACTATGCTATTGGACTAGAAAAATTTTTAGCGGCTTTAGACAGGGTGGATATTAATCCCAAACAGCGCCGCGTTGCTTTTGCGGTTAGTAAGTGCGAACTGAGTCAACTGTGGGTGAGTCGTCATGAACCGAGAAAATTGACACAAAGACGCTTTCCTCTGATGCAAAATAAATTAGAAAACTGGGTAGATAGGGGAGGAGGTGAAGTGGACTATTTTGCCACTTCTGCCTTTGGTACGTTGGGAACCAATTATCCCGAACCCAACTCGATCGAAAAACAACGCGATCGCCAAGGAACAACTTCTATTATCCGCGATCCGAGACGGTGGCGACCCTTTGGTTTAGTTTCCCCGATTTACTGGCTTTGTACCGGTCAACATCACAAAGAATTAGATAAGGATTAAAACAATGACTACTATTCACATTCATGAATTTAGCACGGGTATTTTAGTGGATGGCACTGGCGGTGCTGGTGAGTGGAAATCGCAGGGTTTTTCGGGAGAGTACATGAACTCAACCCTTGCTAAAATTCCTACACCTGTACAGTTAGCAATCAAAAATCGGGAATTTGCCGTTTCTGAAGGCGCATCTAGCCAAAATCCTGCCATTATTGGACGGGAAGTTGAATACAATCAGGAAGCTTGGTCAGTCATTGCCGTCGTCACACGGGGGATAGATGAACGGGGACGGGGTGCATCTCTCTATCGCTATTTCTTGTGTCAGGAAAGGGGTAAGCTGCCTGATCTTGTATCTTGGTACATGAAAAATGGAATGCCAACTTTTAACCCCTCCGATCATAAACAAGTCGATTGGTTTACAGAATATGACGATACTGGGACTCAAATTAATGACTATATTCCGCCTGAGTTGGATGGGATTTGGGAAGGAAAAACACCGATAATTATTACTCAAAAACAGCCACCATATACTGCTTTAATCATTCATAAAATTGCCTCTAAAACTGACCCAGCAAGAAATAATGAATTGATTTCTTGGTCTTGTAATGTAGAGGCTTTAGAGAAACCAAATCGCTTTTTAGTCATTCATCCCGCCAGTAAAAAAGCAGAGGAGACAATAAGAGCCACAATAAACAGTATTCCTCAACTTCCCCCGGCTATATCCGAAGAACCCCTAATTAGAACTGCTATTAAGAATTCCTGCCGTACAGGAAACTTTCAAGAAAATTTAGCCCCTATCGAAAATGCTTTGAACAATCCTAAAATTCAACAGGATTATACAACCTTTTGGAATTCCATATTTGAAGGACAAGGCTCCAAAGATGCTTATGAGCAACAAATTTATGATGACTTTAAAGTACGTCTTTTGACGCTACAAGCCATAATTTGCCCTGAAAAGCTGCCAGATTTTGTCGCTTGGATAATGAAAAAAGAGAAGGATTATTATCCAATATCTCAGAGGTTTCAAGGGGAGATTGTAAAAGCTATTACTCAGCCAAACTCATTAATATTTAATCCAGTTAAGCAAGGTATTAATATACTTATTCTTAATGTCATTAAGCAGCCAGAATTGATAGATGCTACAGCTAAACTCTTATTAGATGAAGTCGGACTCTGGGGAGGAATATATAAAAGTTACACAAGTGTGGGATTAAGACAAGATTTAAAGAAAAAAGCAGGTTATCTAAGCACGGAAACAGAAGGTTTAAAAGAAAAAGAATTTTATGTGTTAAATGATGCACGTTGGCAAGAAATTATAGATGACTTAAGAAAAGTTTGGAATCCTCGTTTTTATCCCGATCAAACAACTCAAAAATACATCCATCTCGCTCACCTATTTGATCAACTAGAAGTGTCATCGCAGGAACAGTATAAAGGATATAGTTTAACCGTTTTCTTTTATCATCTCGCCCAGGAAAAAATTCCTAGTGATGTATATAAACTTCATGGATTGAGGGAAGATAAAGATTATAATTTTGGTATTAAAGTTAAAAGAGATATACCTTGGTATGAACCAGTATTTAGAGAAATAAAAGAAACAGCAATATTTCTCCTATCTTCCGTGTTTAGAGGTGGAGCATCTGGCTGTTTTATTGCTATTATTTATTTTTTGCTTATATTCACTTTAGGAGGATTTTTCTTTCAAAGATTATTGAATTTAGCTCATTTATCTCTACCCGGTTTACCCGGAGGATCAAACAATTCAGAATCGCCGATTATTAAAGAAGCGATTGAAAGCTTTCCAACGACTAAAGGGTCATTACTACAAATTCAACAAGATTTGAAGCAAACTACTAGAGCAGATGCTTCTAAACCTAACAAGAATGAGATTGATGAAGCTATTTCAAAAATTCTCGATCCCAATAACTCTTTTGAGCTTAAGACTCTAAATAAACCAGAAGATAATAAAGATAAAGAAAAGTGGATTTTATCTATATTGTCTTATCAATTATATAAAGTTACACCATCTAATTCGGATGATTTCGATGGTATTATTGATAAGGATGGAACAACTTATCAAGCTCTAAAATGTAATCTGCTTCAAAATATGCAACTGCAAGCAACTCAAGCAACTGCTGACAATTGTAAAAAGCTAGGGTTTTCTCAAGTTAAAGTGGCTAAAACTCGCGCTTCATCTTCAACTTCCGCTCCAACTCCAACTACAACTACAACAGAAGAGGAAGCAATCAGAAAGGCAGTCTCGGAATTTGATAAACCACAAAAGACCAAATCTAGTTTAGAAACTTTAGTAAAAGAATTAGATTTAGATGAGGCTTTTTCTGTTTCATCTTCATATAATGTAATTAATGTTCTTGATCCCAATAATCAATTTAGGATTTCCCTTAGTCGTATGACTGAACCAGCAGATAAAGAAGCTTGGGTTAAAGCTATTTTACAATACCAAGAAAGTCTTAAATCTAGACTTAAAAAGGAGCAATCTATTAATATTGATGTTGATGGAGTGATTAACTATGAAAGGAATACCTATAACCTTTTGAAGTGTGATGTAGCTGCTCAACTAGGTCAAACATTAAGTGATACACCAATTTGCGGTAAAGTAAAACCAATTATCGATTCGTCAACTCCCCCACCAGGATAATTTTTAAACCTATGAGAATTTGGCTTTACATACTAGCAGGAATAACCTCGGCTTTAATTGGCTGGAATATCGGTCAGATTTTATTGACTGATTTAAAAATCCTGTCTCGGTTTCCAGAGGTGGTTCTTTTCCCCTGCGTCGCTATATCCTTAGGGATTGGGATGGTAATGAATGAAATATTTATTAGTAATCCCACCCGTCCTAAACTCAACTTTCGGATTGCTTTAGTTCCCCTATTAATTGCCACCTTAATCGGATTGATTGCCGGATTAGCAGCGGGTGGAATCTTTCAGCTATTAATTCAATCTGGAGTTGCTGAATTTCCAGGCAGACTTTTAGGTTGGCTTTTTGTCGGTGCAGCCGTTGGATTAGCCGAAGGACTTACTTGGCAATTTTACAGCATGGAAGCGGGGGATCGCGATCGCTTTCGACAACGGTTATATACTAGCATCATCGGTGCGGGTGTTGCCAGTTTAGTAGCGGTGGGAATCTTTGAATTTATTCGTCAATGGTTAGGCACTTCAGAAGCGTTTAGAAAAGCAGAAGATCCCCTCGGATTTGCCATTTTAGGCTTATTGCTCGGCCTAACCTTTACCATTACTAATTCTCCTAGCTACATGGCGGCACTGAGAGCCGGTAAAGGATTCGAGTACAGGAAAATCATTCCCGAACTCGAAAGCATTGATCCTCAATTTACATCCATTAATTCAGTCTTTCCTAACATCCATAAAACGCTCAAATTTGTCAGCGAATCGGATGCGGAAAAAATCGAAGAAGGACTGTCGATTCAACTTCCCGCCAAAGGAATCATCAAAATTGGTTCTGTCCCCAAAACTAAAGGTTCTGATGGTGTAGAAAGAGGATCGGATATTTATCTCCCCGGACTCCCCCCCCATATTGCTGACATCAAAATTATCGGCCGTGATGCCATTTTAGATCCTAACCCAACATCTTACAACCTTATTGAACTCAATGGCAGACGTTTAACTAGCAACGAAAAAATTACCCTTAAACACAATAACCTGATAACCTTCCATGTTAAAGATAACCACAACCCCGATGAACCCAAAATCTATCGTTTCGTCTTCTACAATCGCTTCCTTGACCCACAAGCTTAGTTTATCAATGATTATGTTAACCGCTCTTATTACCCCAGCTTGGGGAATTAAACCTGAAATCACAGATATTGAGGACATCGACGATAAAGTGACTCTTCAAATTCAAGTGACAGGAGAAGAAAGTAAACCGATTATGGGTTTAGCTGAAAGCGATTTTCAGCTTAAAGTTATTGATAAAAAAAACAACAAAACTTATCAAGGAAAACAACTACCTTTTGACTGGAAGTCTCCCCGAGAAACGACTCCTCCTGATGCTTGGATTGTCGTTCTCATCGACTTTAGTGGTAGTATGAATTGTTCTCAGGATCTCAACACAAAATGTGATGCCAAAGCGGTTGCTAAAGGAAAGCGAAAATTAGATGCAGCAATTAACGCACTGGGAACATTTATTAAATTAGCCTCAGAGCGTAAAGGCAACACCTATTTATCTATTGTTCCCTTTGGGGTAGAAGGTAAAAATGACAAGCCTGGAGCCTGTAATTATTACCCAAAAGTTACTTCAGAAACTCTCGATAATTTTAATTTAGTGCAAGATGTTAAACTAACTAATTTTCTAGGTAGTCTTGCGGATAAAACTCCTTGTGCAACGACCAACTTCTATCAAGCTCTCAAAGAAACCGTCAAATTTTTTAAAAACGATAAAGAAGGTCGTTTCTATCCTAAAGATAAAGAAGGAAAACCTTTAAAACCTCAACCACGACTCTCAATTATTCTCCTTTCTGATGGCTTTGATAATAATAGTAATTATCAAGAAGTTCAGAAAACTTTAGCCAATCTTCAGAACAATAAAGATATTGTTGTTCATACCCTAGGATATGGCTTAACCCCACAACAATTAGGCAAAAAATATTCCTTAGGTAAACCTGCTGTTCGTGGAGATATTAATAACCCAAAATTATCCCAAGCAACTAGAGAGCAACTAGAAAAAGAATTTGTAGATCAAAAACAGTTAGCGGAAATTGCGAAGTTAACAGGAGGAGTTACTGAATTTGCTGGTGATGCTGATGAAATTGCCGAGAAATTAGAAATTTTCCTTGATGCGATTCAAGGACGATACGAAATCAGTTATATCCAACCCAACGTTCGACGAGGAGGCGAATATGTAGCCACAGTTTTTACTCAGAAAGTAGCATCACAATCTAAACCTTATACCCTAGATTTTTTTGGGCGCACACTTCCCTTAGAAACCAGAATATTAATGCTTATTTGTATTTTTCTTGCTCTTGGTTTGGGAGGAGTTATTCCTTTTTATTATTGGGGAAAATGGTTAAAGGAAAAACAAAACTAATCCTAAATATTTCGGAACTTGTAAAGTCATGAAACAGATGCTTATTTATTCATCTCTCTTTTTCCTCAGTAGTTGTAATTTTCAGTTTAATCAACCTCAAACAACTTCAGAATGTCCTCAAAAACCCACAGCTATTCTCATTGCAGAAAATCTAGAAAATGTTAACCTAACCACTGAAACTATCACCAAATCTAATCAGGTTAGTGCCACTAAAGCTGTCGGATACACTTTTACAGGAAAGT
>NZ_JADBUB010000001.1:0-8928 GCF_020245865.1 Microcystis sp. M169S2 | reverse complement strand
TTCCAAAATCGCCAGCGCTCGCAACAGGAGTGGTTCTGCTTCTGCGTATTTCCCTTGAGACTGATAAAGACTGGCCAGATTGTTGAGACTTTGAGCAACATCAGGATGCTCTTTTCCTAATTGCTTTTCCAAAATCGCCAGTGATCGCAAAAAGAGAGGTTGTGCTTCTGCGTATTTCCCTTGAGATCCATAAAGACTCGCCAGACCGTTGAGACTGTAAGCAAAGTCACGATGATTTTTGCCTAATTGCTTTTCCCTAATTGCCTGCGCTCGCAAAAAGAGAGGTTGTGCTTCTGCGTATTTCCCTTGAGCGCGATAAAGTTCCGCCAGATTGTTGAGACTGGTCGCCACATCAGGATGATTTTTGCCTAAGCGTTGTTCACTCAGAGTTAAACAGCGTTCACAATAAAGAACCCCTTGCTGATAAAGTCCCTGCGCTCGATAAAATGCACTTAAGCCATAAAAAGACCACGTTAAATCTTCATTATCTAACCATTGATCTAATTCCTCTGCAACAACTTTTAGATGCTCAATATCCGGCTCCAAGTTATCAATGTCTTTTAAGGTCAAAGTCCTCTTAATAGTTTTCGCAATCCCAACCATCACCTGACAATAGGCTCGCTTTGCTTCCTCCTTAAACGCCGATGCTTCTAACTTATCGCGCAAATACATCCGAATTAAAGTATGCAACTCATAGTTCTGACTATCAACATCATTTAGCAAATTTAAATTTACCAAATGTCGTAAATCAGTCCTAGTCGGTATCGGTAAATCAGGGGGATAAATAGACGCGGAAACCGATTTAGATAGACCAAACCAGCGTGAAAATGTCGGAAAATATCTCTCTATAGCTCCCCTTTTTAAGGGTTGGGGTTGGGGGTATCTCTCCTCAAACAAAGACAAAATTAACTTTTCATTAATCCGACTTTCTGCAAATAAACTGAGCCATTCTCCTGCTAATCGAGAACTCTCACTCAACTCCCCCCAACTCAACTCAAACGCTGCTGCTACCCCCCTTTGCGCCGTCATAAAAGCATTTTGGGGAAATTGTAAACTCTCATCCTTTAATTTTTGCGCCTGTAACTGTTGTAAAATTTCGGTTAACCCACAACTCATATACTGTCCATAGCGTCCCACCAACTCAATCCCTAACGGTAAATACCCCAACCATTTGACTAATTCTCTGGCTTTTTCTGGATTATTTACTACCGCATTGGGTAAAAAGACAGCTAACAATTCTACCGCCGCATCAGGACTTAACACTTCTAAATCAATCGGGTTAAAATTACGGGCAATTTGTTCATTACGAGTTGTAATAATAACTTTAAACCGCTTTTCTCCTTGAGGCGGCAAATAGTCTTTAATTTGTTCATAGCGACGCACATCATCAAAAATAATTAAGGCTTGATCCTGCTCATTTTTGAACCAATTATGCCAACAAAAACGAATCCGCTCTACCAATTCGCCTTCTGTCGGTAAAATTAATCCTAAATGAATCTGAGCAAAAGTTAAAATACTCAAACCTGGATCGCTTTCTGCTACATTTAACCAAAGAATCCCCCCTAGATAGGTTTTGTTTTCCCATTCCCGCCAACTATACTGTAACGCCAATTCCGATTTACCAACGCCACTCATCCCCGTCAACGTCGAAATCGCCACGAGGTTAGCTTCCTGTAATTGGGTTGCTAATTGGTTTAAAACTTCATTACGTCCAACAAATTTCTTGAACCCACTATTGGGTAAATTGTGCGGGTTTTGTTTAACCTGCTCCCCTACAGGCGGCTGTGGTCAGTTGAAGTTAAAAGTCGGATTATGAATTGTTCCTTGATTAACAATTCCAACATTTTTCATCATATTAATAACGTAAGGATTAGATTGATTTTCCTTAAACACTTGTTCTGCAACTTTTTGTATTTCTGGATCTTCCAGTAAAATCGCCATTACCTCAATGGTTTCAGATAACAAAGCAGGATTTTGATTAGCGGATTGCAACTTTTTTAAAGTATCAGGAGACTTCGCTCCGATTAAATTTGTCAGTTTTTCAAGGGAACCATCTAAGACAAGCTCCCCCACACGGGCCAACGCTCCCCCCAAAATAATCGTGACTGTTGTAGCCAATAGCGTTAAAAGTTCCATGGTACGACTCCTTGCTAGTAAATGGCACTTAATTAATTGTTAGATAGTGTAACAGGCTTCTGGTTCTTGTGTTTTATCTTTAATAAGATTATAGCCTGTGAAATAACAAAATGCCTACCCCGTGGAACAGGCTTCTAGTTCCTGTACTTGATCTTTGATCAGATTAAAGTAAAAGCTTTAATTCCAGTTTGCTCAAGTTTGTCGTTCATTTTCCTTAATAAAACTAAGGTTTAACTAACACTTGATCTATGGGAATATGAGTTAGAAAAAATGCTTCTCCTTCCGAATCTTGCAAAGCTTCTAAATAGGCATCAATCCCTCGCGGTTGGGGCAAGTTTTCAACATCTGCCAAATGCAAAGCCAAAGCTGATCGCATTTGCTCCGTTGTTTCTTCTAGAGTCGCACCTGTTGCTACACAACCCAATACATCGGGTGAATAAGCTGAAAATCCCGTCTCACTTTTTTCGAGAACAATTAGATATTTGTCGATCATTTTAACCCTGCTTGTTTAAGAATACTAGCTAAAGTTCCTTTACGAACATCATCACTTAATTTGCCAGCAACAGTCACCTTTCCCCTTTTTGTTGGATGCTCATATTGGCGATGACTACCGACTGTATTAACGAGAAACCAGCCATCTTTTTCTAATAATTTAATGACATCTCGAATCTTCGTAGTCATAAACTTACTCGATGTAACCCAAAAATTTCTTCTCGACTGACATTTTCATCGTCAAGACCTTCCTCTATTGCCTTGGCTAGAGCAATATCCTCTATTACTTCATAAATTACATCTGTTAAAGTTTCCCGTTCTTGCAATAATAACTCATGCAGAACCTCTTTAACAATAGACTTGAGTGCTTGGGCTTGATCTTCTAACATTTTTGTCTCCTAATCAATGTTTTGCTTAATTTTAATAGTCGCTTTTCCTGTAACCCTTACCCCTTTTATGCCAATTTGTTCTGTTTTAGTCGTTGTTTTTCCTTTCACTGTTTGATCAATTTCAGCATCTAGTTCTCCCGCTTCAAAGTCATCTAATACCAATTTTCAATAGTCGTGACTAACATCTAAAAGCGCAATTCCTGTCCGAGAGCGGAATTGCGCTTTGGAATAATCAACTAAGTCTGTCATCACTTTTGAAAAATGATATAAACCAACTTGGCTGATTTCCCCTGCTTGAATTTCCTGTCCTAAAATTCGTAACTACTCAGCAAAAAGAGGATCTTCAGCCAAAATTATATCCAAATTTTTAGTGATAGTTTCAATGGCCGTAAAACGCTTGGCCAAATCTCCTGTACCTGATTTAATGAACTCTTGGATTGCCAGAGTTACCAGTACACTCGCGGTTAAAGGGTCAGTCATCTTTAACTCCTTCAGGGTTTGGGTTGAGAGATTCTCTGTTCAGCGTAAGCCTTACGCCTCTAACGGTTTAGGGGATTACTCTCATAATAAAGCAAAAATTACTTATTGGCTGACGTTTTCATCATTTATTTCGGGGTTGTCGGTTCTGACTGAAATGTAATAGAGGATATTTGAGCTATGGGGAAATAGCCTGGGGACGTGAGAGAGATTTGCCCAGTGCAGTGTAGTCTTCGATAAGGAGATATAGAACTTCAAGGGCATTTTGTAGGGCTGCATTGTAGGTTTCACCATGGGTATGAGTATAGGGTCCAAACTCAGGTAAATGGGCGATAAATTTTTGGTCTTCATCTGACCATTGAATGGTGATGCTGTAGTGATGGGTCATGGGGTGTTTTCCTCGTCTAGATTTTGTAGTTCTTGCAGGGCATTTTGGACTAATTCTATTATGGCAGCCGATAGTAACTGGGATTACTGCTATACTGGTGGCTCTTGACAAAAGATCATGTTAATTATTTTTCTGATGAAGATTATTAGTCACCTTTTCATGTACGATGAATATATGGCAAGATTTTTGAAGGATCACGAGCGATGCAATTTCTAAGGCTCAGAGTTAAAACTGTTTGGAGAAGTAAAAAAATAAGGGGAATTATATCGCTCCTATTGCTTTTTATCTTGATGCCAATTTTTCTTTATGCCTGTTTTAGTGATCTTCCTACTCAATCATCGGAGCAACTGCAAGGAACCCTCTTGGTTTGGTATCCAGAAGAGGGAAATTTAACTGAAATACTAGGTCTCGGTTTGCAAGAGTTTGAAAAATTAAATCCGCAAGTGACAATTCTCGAACAAGCTATTCCTATCGATGAGATACCCGAACGTTTTTTTAAACAATCTCAAAGCGGATTGGGTGCTAGTGTTATTCTAATTTTTTCGAGAAATATACCCAGATTAGTATCCCAAGGGGTACTGAAGGAAATTGACCAGAAAAATCTAGATTTATCTATTTATTATCCCCCGACGCTGAAACAAGTTAGCTATCAAGGAAAAATCTATGGCATTCCTTTAGGTTCTCGTACTAATGTACTGTGTTACAATCAAAAAAAATTACAAGTTAGTACGGATCCGCTGCTGAAGCAACCTCCCACCAGTTTAGAGGGATTAGTGGAACGTGCGCGCAAAGGCTATTCTGTGGGGATAGTTTCCTCTTTTGAAGATACTTTTTGGGGAATGGCAATTTTTGGCGGCTATTTGTGGGATGATCAGGGTAGGCTGCAACCTCGCTTGGATGGTTGGGCAAAATGGCTAGAATGGCTAAAACTTGCCTCGTCACAGCCTAATTTTATCCTCAATCGTCAACGGGAATTACTTCACGAGGCCTTTGCTAGAGGCCGCTTAACCTATTATGTGTGTAATTCTATTGAAATTGCCGATTTAAAAAACAGCCTCCAAGATGATCTCAGAGTCGCTTTACTTCCCCAAGACACTCAAGGTAAAGCAGCACCAATTCTCTATACACGGGTGATGGTATTTAATCGCAATAATAGTGATAATGAAAATAGTTTGGGGTTAGCTTTAGGAAAATTTCTCTCTAATCCCGAACAACAATTACAAGCAATCATCCAAACAGAAAGTTTTATTCCCACTAATCGACGGGTACAGATCGAAGGAAAATTACTACCGATCGAATCGGTATTATTACAACAATCTCACAATGCCGTGGCAGTTCCTCTGGATGATTGGGAAAAGTTGAATAAAATTTTAGAAGAGGGAGAATTTTGGTATGAAAGAGCGATCGCTGGTGAAATATCTTCCTCAGCAGCAGCCCAAAAACTGACACTTTATATTCAATCAGATCTCGATCAGGAAGTCAGGAAAATAAATTAATTATGAACAACAATATTCCCTCTCTTTCGGAAATAATTGCTAACCAATTATTATTTTTAGGACGCAGAAATGTTCAAAATCAATTAACGACTATTTTTCTTTCCTTAATTGTTGCTTGGTTATTATCAAAATGGTTATGGTCTTACTTAGAAAAAAGATTTCCTCACGTTACCAGTTTGATCCATAGTAAGGAAAAGTTAACCCTCCGTCAATATTTTGCTATCCTGATACAGTTTCTTAATTTTCCAGTTATTAGCCTGATTTTACTTAACCTAAATTATCTGATTTTTTTCGGTCAAAATTGGACAAGAGGAATGATTAGTTTATCTATAAAACTCCTGTGGTTTTATTTAGTTTATCGTGGTTTATTAGCTGGACTATACGCCAAGTTTTCCGTCAAGACAATTAAATATTATCATTTGCGGCTTTTAGCACCTTTATTGGTGTTATTTCTCCTGAGAACGATTATTAGTTTCTACAATAATATTCAGGAAATCACCAAAGTATCTCCTTTCAATTTATTCAATAGTCCGATCACATTGGGAAGCATATTTATTTTGATAATAGCTCCCTATTTTCTAGTAATTGTTGTTGATCTTATAGAGAGTATAATTCTGAGCATTACTAATTTAAATCAGCAAGCTAGTCGCGGTGAAATTGAAGCAACTTTACTTTTAGGACGTTATTTTTTCATTGTCTTAGGCTTTATTCTCATCTTGGGTTATGTGGGAGTTAATGCAACAGCAATAGCGGCAATTACTGGCGGTTTATCGGTGGGTATTGGTTTCGGTATGCAGCAAGTGGTAAGTAATTTTATTAGCGGTATTTTACTATTATTTGAAAAAGTTCTTAAACCTGGTGATATCATTAATATTGAAGGGCAAACTTCTCAGGTAAAAAAGCTAGGTATTCGAGCGACAACAGTGCAAATCCTCACGGATAATTCTGAAAAAATTATCCCCAATCAAAAGTTTTTTACTGAGGATGTCACCACCTATACGGGTAGTGATAACTTGATTTATTGTTCAATTCTTATCGGAGTTGGTTATAACTCTAACGCACAACAGGTGATGAATTTATTGCTAGACATTGCTGACCAACATCCTCACATACTTAAAAACCCACAACCAGTAGCCTTTTTTCTTAATTTTGATCATTCTAGTTTAAACTTTGAATTAAAGTTCTGGTTGGATGATGTTAACAGGAAAAAGCGAGTCATTAGTGATATTAATTGTGTCATTCTTGCTCGGTTTACTCAACAGGGTATCGAGATTCCCTTCCCGCAGCAAGATATTCACATTCGCAATAATTAGCAATTTAATTAGGGAGCATCCCAGATTTGCAATGAGTAAAAGTAATCATGTAATAGCTTCGTTGAGATAAGCACAGCGTAACCTCAATATTTGAGGGACGTTTTCCGACTTCCAACAACCCCCTGCTATTTGTATTCTCTTGCCAATTTGTTTGATTTTTGACTCTACACTTCCTGAGCCAATGCAGATACCTAAGTCTTGATAGAGTCCATAATCTGGCATTCTGCTTTCATGTTTCTTCCTATAGTTGATGAAGTTAATTGCTTCCTTTTGTTTTGAACCGTTCAATTCTTTAATTGCTGAATCTTGCTCCCCTTGCCATAAGTACGTTTCTATTTGCCTCTTTACTTTTTTTGAAACTTTCACTTTATGGATATTTTCCACCAAGTGATACCAATCCAATACTTCCCTTCTTTCCTCTTTATCTATCTTTTTTATCAGATTCCAAATCCCATCATGTCCATCGCCTAAGCAAGTTACTACTCTCGCTAATGGTTGATTGTTTATGCAAGTGATTAATTCTTCCTGCGCTTGAAAAAATGCTGCACATACCTGACCATGTAAGCTTACTGCTTTATAATTTTTCCAGATACTTTCTTCACCGACGTTATTTCTTACTCTTACTGTTCCGCCATTTATGCTTAGACTTTCTATTTTCCCTTTACTTTGAGCCTCTTCAAATTCATACCCTAATGCTAATCGGTGTTGACTGCTTTTTGAGACGGACATTCCCGTCATCATCTTGATTGTTTGTTCTCCTCTCTCAAATGACTCACAAGCTACAATATTTAAGCAGCATTTTTCTAAATAAGGACTCACTTTTTTATTTTTTTCTAACCCTAGCTTTTTCGCCTGTTTTTCTGTAATTTTTACCTTTCCGATAATACTGTCCACTGTTCTTTCTCTTGCTGCTTTTGTTGCTGTTATTGTTTCAAAAAAAAACGGCCAATTGCTGGAGTTACGACCGTCAACATTTGCTCTCGTACCGCTAGTTCTATACTTTCAAAGCTTTCCAAGTCTTCTTTTTGCGTATTTCTGACTAGGATTTCTGCGATGGCTGCAAAATGGTCGTCTAATTTTTGCTTATCTTCAATGTTCATTTTTTGTACTCCAGTTTTTATAACTTTATTAGATTATCCCCTTTTCCTTTCTTTGTAACCAAGCATTTATACTTGCTGCAAATTTGGGATGCTCCCACCTACACAGACAGATTTAGAAAAAAAATAGTGGCCGAAGTCCTGAATAGTGATCTCAAAAATACGGCAGAAAGAAATGGAGTAAGCGAACGAGAAATAGAAACGATGCTCAAAGACTTAGGAGAAGACTTAATAACCGCAAAACCTCAAGGTCTAAAAAAACTAGGAATAGATGAAATAGCCATGATAAAGGGAAAAGGAAATTACTATGCTGTGTTAGTAAATATAGACACAGAAAAAATTGTAGGCTTAGTGGAAAAAAGAACAGAAGAAGCATTAACAGAATATCTGAAACACTGGGGAGAAGAGGTTTTGATCCAAATAGAGGAAGTAAGTATAGACCTGTAGATAGGGTATAAAAATGTGGCAGAAAAACTAATGACTCAAGCGCAAATAGTAGGAGATAGATTCCCTGTAATAAAACAAGTAAATAACGAGCTAGATGAAGCCAGAGAGGAGGTAAAAAGAGAGGCAGCCAAGATAAAAAATAAGAAAAATAAAGAAAATATCTTAGCAGGAATAGCCAAGAGCAAATATGCCTTATTAAAGAGTGAAGGAGACTTAGTAGAGAAAGAAAAGAAAAAATTGGAGGAAGTATATATAGCGTTTCTGATTCACAAGAGGTACATTCCCGATCCTGAACAGCTTAATCAGCAAAGGTTAAAGTGTGCCGCACAGATGCGAGAACCGCTATAAAGTGTCTCCAAAACTTGGGGAAATGCACAAATTAAAAGAGGAATTTAGAGAAGTATTTGAGAAAAATACGGAGGGGAATGAGGGATTATTTGCCTTGAGCGATTGGATAAAAAAGGCGATGGCTTACTTTCCTAAAAGCTGCCAGACAATTCGGCGGTGGATTGACGAAATAACTGCCTATTTTGATAACCGAACAACCCAGGGAACAGTGGAAGGAATTAACAATAAACTGAAGCTGATAAAAAGGAGAGGCTATGGATTTAGAAACTTTAAAAACTTTAGTCTTAGATGTTTATTAAATTGGCATTTTGCTAGTTGATTTTACATGGTAAGTTCGGAAGAACC